>CANHQC010000009.1 GCA_947462695.1 Flavobacteriales bacterium
AAGGCAAAAGATTCGGATGATTAAGTTGAAAGTTATAAAGGCTAGTTGATCCGATCGCAAAACGAATTTTTGTGGGTTGAAAAAAACCTTCTGAAAACGAAATATTGCCGTTCATCTCCAACAATTTCAATGCATAATAGGCCTCTTGGGCTTCCAACTGAAATGCCTTGCACCAGGTTGAAATGTTTAGTGGATAGGATTCACTAAGTCCTGAGCCAATAGCTATTTTTAGAAAATTGCAAAGCGACTGATAAATAAATTTAATCCGATCAATTTCAGGAAATTGCTGTGTTAAACGATTGTTATGTTCTTCAAGCTCCTTGTTATTCCATAATGCCAGTGTAACTGATTCCTTACCGTCTCTACCAGCCCTTCCTGCCTCTTGAAAGTAGGCTTCAAGCGAAATGGGTAACTCGTAATGAAGTACATACCGCACGTCAGGTTTATCAATGCCCATCCCGAAAGCATTGGTCGCCACCATAACCCGGTTTTTATCTTCTAACCATGCAGTTAACATGGCTTTTCTTTCTTGTTGATTCATTCCACCATGATAGACACCTGCTTTTATACCTTTTGAAATCAAGGCGCTACCCAATTCTTTGACACTTTTTCGCGTTTGACAATATATAATGCCTGTTTGATTAGGGTATTGATCGATGTAAGTGAAAATTGTTCCCAATTTATTCGCACTTTCCTCTGCACAATAGGCAATATTTGATCGAACAAAAGACGCTTGATGTGTAGCTGGATTTCTCAATTCGAGTTGCGCACAAATATCATCTTGAACAATGTTAGTTGCTGTCGCCGTTAATGCCATCAATGGAACCTCCGGATGAATCGCTCGCAATTTGGAAATCAACCGAAAAGAAGGCCTGAAATCATGGCCCCATTCCGAAATGCAATGTGCTTCGTCAACAACGATCAATCCAACGTCCATTCGTTTGAATCGCTCTATAAATAAGGTGCTTTGAATGCGCTCTGGTGAAGTGTATAAAAATTTTAATCCGCCAAAACGTGCATTTTCCAGAATCATATCCAGCTCTTTGTAGCTCATTCCGCTCACAATTGCTTCGGCTCGAATCCCGCGTTTTTTCAAATTAGTGACTTGGTCATGCATCAGGGCTATAAGCGGGGAAATAACAAGCGTTATTCCTTCCCTTGCAAGTCCTGGCACTTGAAAACAAATTGACTTTCCACCGCCGGTTGGTAATAATGCCAACACATCTTTTCCATTGATCGCGTCTTCTACAATTTCTTCTTGTAAAGGACGAAAGTTGGAAAAACCCCAATAGTTCTTTAAGATTTCGATGCTTTTATTCATCTTCTGCCGATGATGCCTCTTGCAATTGTTTAAATGAAGAAGACCCGTAAGACGTTTGTCTGATAAATCATTCTCCGTATATTCGCGTACACAAATACGACGCAATGTTACAAAAAAGTCACCCCATTTCAGTTACCCGAACAACTAAATCACACTTTAATGATGTTGATTGGAACAATTTACCGTTTGGTAAAGTTTTTTCAGACCACATGTTAGTGATGGAATACGCAGATGGGAAATGGCTTGATGCTGAGATTATTCCATTTGGAAATTTATCCTTACATCCCGCTACATCGGCCATTCACTATGGTCAGTCTATTTTTGAGGGTATGAAAGCAAACCGTTCTGTCAATGGTGATATTCTGATCTTTCGTCCTGATATGAATGCGCAGCGTTTCAAAGAATCTTGCGAACGTATGTGTATGCCAGAAATACCTGAAGATTTATTCATTGAGTTGGTGCGTAAAACAGTCGAAGTTGACGCTGATTGGGTTCCATCTAATGAAGGTGAATCGTTATACATTCGACCTTTCATGTTCGCGACGGATGAGTTTGTTGGAATACGCCCTTCTGAAACATATAAATTTATCATTTTTACTTGTCCTGTTGGTGCATATTACTCTGAACCAGTGAACGTAAAAATTGAGGAATTCTATACCAGAGCAGCGATTGGGGGAGTCGGACGTGCAAAAACAGCCGGAAATTACGGAGCGTCTTTATTCCCAGCGAAACAAGGACAACTAAAAGGCTTTCACCAATTGGTTTGGACCGATGGTAAAGAGCACAAATACATTGAGGAATCAGGAACAATGAATATCGTTTTTGTAATTGATGGTGTTTTAATTACTCCTTCAGAAGATGCAGATACCATTTTAAGAGGCGTGACGAAAAGGTCAGTACTTGAAATAGCCGAAAAATGGGGAATTCCAATTGAGGAGCGAAAAGTCTCCGTTGAAGAAATAATAACTGCAGCCAAAAATGGCACGTTACAAGATGCATTTGGAGCGGGAACAGCGGCAACGATTGCTTCGATTGCTAAAATAGGATACAGAGACGAAGTGTTGGAATTGCCACCACTTGAAACGCGAGAGATTTCGAAGAAAATAAAAAATTACCTTGACGATATTAAATCCGGGAAAACAGATGATGTTTTTGGGTGGTGTTTGAAGGTTTAATTAAAATATCAGGCTCGAAAGAGCCTTTTTTTATGGAATTTAACGAACAGTTGTATCTATAGAGAAAATCACGCATGCGTTATTTCTACTTATTCCTTTTCGTAGCTATATCTGTTGTCATTCGTGCGCAACAAGATAGTATGATTGTGCAGGTGCAATTGGAGGACCTTAAATCAACAGAATCCATACCGAATGCAACTGTTGAACTGATTCGAAATGGAGATAAATCAGTGAAAAGATCTACACCAACTGGTCGGGTAAGTTGGAAATTACAACTAGGGGATTTTGTTCAATTGAATGTATCACATGCGCTTTACAATCCGAAATCAACCTCATTTGTGGTCAAACGAAAAAGCAATCCTGACACCCTTTTTGTTAGAGTTCGACTGGAATCATTGCAGATTCGTACCTTGGGAGATGTCGTGATTAAGCCACCGGGAGTTCCAGACACTGTTTTTGCTTCTGAAACGCTCAGTGTAGCCGATTTTGAACTATTACCAACAAATGGTATGGTGCTACTCACATATCCTCGTCAATTGAAAAAAGGTGCTGATCTTATCGTTATGAATGGCGAAGAAAAGGTTTATCAGCGTGAAGTTCAAGACACAGCCATTGAACTCGTAACTGATTTTAAAGGGGTTGTTCATGCTGTTTGTCGAAATAAAATAGAATCTCTCCTTGTTAACGAAAATTCGATTGAAGAAGCTGTGTTGACTCCTGAATATTTTTTCAATTATGTGGCGCCGATTGTAGATACTTCTTCTGTGAAATGGTTTTTTTCGAATTACAATAAAGACTACCCGGCATTTAATTATTTCGCTTTCGATGCGCAAGATTCTGCTTACATGAAGGTCACTGAAATCAAAGATGAATTAATGATGGAACTGTACCGTTCTGAATACAAATGGGTCGATGTACGCACAAAGCTTTGGGCCAAAAACAAAGAGTTGGAAACGGGAATTGATGCGGAGGTTTGGGTTGGAGCCAATTATTTTACCCAATCGATTTATTATAAATCGCTGTATGCGCCGCTTTTCGAGAAGCAAGACACCTTGTTTGTGTTTGATTATTATAAAGATCAATTGAGAACTTACAATTCTTCTGGAAATGCGTTAGACACCATTCCACTTTTTCATCAGTATAACCCGAAGAAATCTGGCTGGAAGAACCACCTAATTCAGGATAAATCTACAGGAGATATTTATGCGTTATTCGAACGCTCGGGGTACAGCTACCTCGGTAAAATTGATTTAAACAACGCTCAAATAAAGGAAACCGTTCGATTAACAAACCGCTACATTGATAAAATAAGTATTAAAGATGAGTTTGTTTATTACATCTACCGTCCTTTCGAATCGGCTCAAAAAAAGTTCTTGTACAAAGAGCGACTTCCGTACAACCTATCGGTCCAATCTAAGGAAACGATACACGAATAGAAACAGGTAAATGATCGGAATAACCGCCTAAATATTTTGTGCCAGCATATGTGCGGAAAGGAACCATTTTTCCTTTGTATTCAGTGATTAAAAAGTCGAACGAATGAATTTTTCCTGATCCAGAAATAACCTTCATTGAAGAGGATGTCAATAACCCGTTTGAAACCATTAGATGGTCTAATACGTCCCATTCATCTTTGTAATTATGTGTTCCTCCATAGATTCCGGACGACTTATCGATCATTGGAACCATTCGTTCTGCAATTTTTTTAGGCGCTTTATCAGATGGATGATCGTTTAAATCGCCCATGAAAACAATTTTTGTAGCGGGTTGCGCTTGTAAAACGGAATCAATAAATACGCGAGCGGTTTCAGCTGCTTTTAGTCGCAATGGTTCACTTTCGTCTTGTCCACTTCTTCGGCTTGGCCAATGGTTGACCATGCAAAAAATAGTGTCTTTTTTTGTGCGGAATTTAGCCCAAACAATATCCCGTGTAGTCGCCTCGGTTTGTCCGGGTAAAACAAAACGAAGCTTGCCGGAAGAAACAACTTTAAGTGTTTTTTGATCATACACCATTCCTACATCAATTCCACGCGCATCTGGACTATCGTAATGCACGATTCCATATTTCTTCAGTCGTTTGTTGAAGGTTAAGACATCTTGCATTACTTGTTGGTTTTCAACTTCGCAAAATCCCATGATTACCGGATATTGTAATGCCTGAATGACTTGATTGATGTGCTGAATTTTCTCTTCATAGCGCTTTGAAGTCCAGTTGTTTTTTCCTGCTGGTAAAAATTCTGCATCGTCATTTACACCATCAATGGTATCGAATAAATTCTCCACATTGTAAAATGCAACGGATCGTTCTTTTTGACTAAATGAAAGAAAGAAAAGAGAGAAAGTAATTAATAGCGATAGCGTAATTTTCATAAATGGGCAATTGTTTAACAAAGATAAGTGAATGCGAGTTGGTTACAGTTAATTCAATGTAAACTTTTCAACTTAACTGCGAGTAATCCAGTTTCTAGCCATTGGACCTTCATTAAAGATTAGATCAAGAATACTTAAATGATCGATGAATTGATCTTGTTTAGTAAACACTTGCTTGTAATGAGGATAGTTTTTAGCTGTAGAAAATGAATCTTTTCGATGGTCCATAAAATCACCTTTCTGTTCATGCGAACAGGATAACTGAAACGGAATTGCCAAGTCGAGCCAGTGACAAACCAATTCAATTGAGGCAAGATTTAAGGAAAGCAAATCGCTTGCAGAGTGTTCCAAAAAACGCTCAATGTCATACGTGTAATAGTCATAAAATGGAGCGGAAGAATAGGCGCTTTCTAACGATTTAAGGTGATTCTTTCGCCAATCTTGCTGATTAGCAACGAGTATGTTACATATCGGCGTTTTCGAACCAAAAGGCTTACTGACAGGAACGGTTAAATCCAATTTTCCGTTGGCAGAAAGAATAGAAAACCGATTGATTTCCTGTTGTTTATAGAAGTGCTCATGTTGTTCAAACACGATCACTTCTGTGTTATACAGCGATTTGAAGTAAGCTATATTTCCAAAGTAACGCGCTGGAAATAAACCTGTCATTAACGAATGAGTTTAAACAATCTTTCCCAACGAATACCAATTTCAGGATCAACACTTTTCGAGAACCAAACCATTGACGCTCTACCAACTACGTGGTCTTCAGGAACAAATCCCCAAACGCGTGAATCTGCAGATTGGTAACGGTTATCTCCCATTAACCAATAGTAATTCATTTTGAACGTATAACTTGTCGCTTTTTTGCCATCAATTAAAATGGTTCCGTTCACTTTTTCAACTAGCTTATGGCCTTCGTATGCTGTGATGATTCGGCGGTACCAAGCAATATTTTTAGCAGATAACTGAACAGTCTGTCCTTTTTTTGGCACTTGAAAACGAGTGAAATCTGTCATTGTATTATTGACATACAGGTCTTTCGGGAAATATTCCAGATTCCGAATGAAATCAGCACCTGATGGTTTGTAGTCCGGATTATCTGAATATTGAGGAACTAAGTAACGTGAAAATTTGGCTTCTGGATGAGAACGTTTCAGTTGACGCAATTGGTCAGCTGTCAGGTGCATGGTATACGTAGCGCCTTGATCGTTCGTAAAGTAATCGTTCCGGCTTTTTTCGAGACCGAATTTTTCCATCATAGTAGACTTACTTGGCTCAACAAAGTTGGTAACTGTATACTGCAGGTTTTGAAAAGGTGGAATAAATCCAGGTTTTCCGTTAATGAATAAGCGCGATCCTTTAATTTCGACCCAATCACCAGGCACCGCCACACAGCGCTTGATGTAATTCTCTCGTTTGTCAACAGGACGGTAAACCAATCCAAAGTGCTCGATAGATAGCATGTTGCCCATTTCGTCTTGTTCATGAGCTATTTTTTCTTCTGCTAGCATCGTGCGTGCCTCATTCATCCATTTACCAAGATTCTTGATAAATACATCTGCATTCAACGTTTGAAAACGCTCTTCAGCCATGTAACGTGAATAGGCAGAAAGTCGCTCAGGATCAAATTGTTGAGTTGGGGCACTTTTAACAATACTATCTGAAATTTTCGCAGCTAATTCATTGATGCGACCATCGAACTCTTGTTTGAATAACCACTGTGCCTCGCGTATGACAATTCCGTAATAATCATGCCCCATCAATCCTAATGGACGGGTATCATAGACTGCTGTATCGCCTGATGGGTAATTGAAAACAACTACGTCATTTCTATTAATCGATGTAAATCCGGGTAAGCGGAAATATTCCCCTTTTTCAAGGGTCGTGTACGATTTTATATTCACCCATGGCACGGTATTGTGAACTAGTGGATAGGAGAGAGGGGTTACCGGAACCTTTGGACCGTACGCCAGTTTGTTCACAAAAAGAAAATCTCCGACTAATAGCGTTTTTTCCATTGATCCGGACGGAATCTGGAAAGGTTCAAACACATATGTTCGAATAATACTTGCAGCAATTACTGCGAACATAATATTGTCTCCCCATTCTTTTACTTTTGATTTATCTCCCGGTTTTTCTCTCGTTATCGCGTCAAAAAGCAAGGCTATGGCATGACCCAGAACCGGCAGAGATAAAAAGAGTGCAATATGATCACCCCACTTTCTATTTTCAGCTTCTTTGCTGTTTGCCCAATTGGTTGCCGGTAAGATAGAATCTTGTGATCGCGCGATTTTCGCTAAAATCAAGTAAGGGAAAAAGATCCCTTGCAACGTGTCCGACCAAGAATAATAGCCAAATCGACGGATATATGATGTGTTTACAACCGACCACATAGCTATATGAACGCCAGGAAATAACATGAGTAGTGACCACCACGGCTTCTGTGTTCCAAGTTTGAATGCTATGAAATAATTGTAACCTGGAATTAAGGCTTCCCAAGACTTGTGTCCGGCCTTTTCAAAACTTCTCCACCACATCGCTAGATAGGGATGTGCCAACAAAATAAGGTAAAAATAAAGCGTATGCATAGTTAAAAGTTTAAGACATCAGACATAGTAAATACACCATTTCGATCAACAAGCCATTCGGCAGCAATGACAGCTCCTTGAGCAAAACCTTTGCGGTTGTGAGCCACATGTTCAATGGTGATCGTATCTACCGGTGAGGTATAATGAATGGTATGTGTTCCAGGAACGTCCGGTTCGCGGTAAGAAGTCACAGCCAATTGTCCTTGAGTGGTGTGCGGTTTTTTCTCTTCACCTAGAACCCAAGAAATGTAATCCGAATGATTTTCCAAAATTCCATTAGCCAATGATAGGGCTGTCCCGCTTGGCGCATCCAACTTCTGTACATGATGAATTTCATCCAAACAAACAGTATATTCTGGCTGACCGGACATTAATTGCGCTAGTTTTTTATTGATTTCAAAAAAAATATTGACACCTATGCTAAAGTTGGAGGCATGCAAAAGTGCACCATTTCTCTTTGTGACAAAATCTTCTACATCTTTAAGGTTGTCATTCCAAGCAGTTGTTCCAACGACAATAGGAACATGTTGTTCTACGCACCTTTTAATATGTTCCACTGCAAGTTCTGGACGAGAGAACTCAATGGCTACATCAGCTGTCGATAAATCAACCTCGTCAATTGGCAACTCACTGTTTACAATAGCCACAATGGTGTGTCCGCGTTCTAAAGCAATTTGTTCGATGGCTTTCCCCATCTTTCCGTATCCAATAAGCGCAATATTCATAACTAATAGAAGTTAACAAATGTACCTTTTTCGTGAATACGCTTGTCTTGTTTAACTGTTAAAGAAAGTTGGACTCCGGGAATTGTGGAGTAAATAACAGTCGGACGAACGTTTAAGGTGAGTTTTTCAGATACGTCAAAATCTACGAAATGTGCCTCAACATGTGCGTCTACTAGTTGCAGTAAATAAACTAACGTTAATCCAACGATTGAGAGGTCTCTTCTGTCGAGGTGTTGATTGTATAAATTGAGAATTCCTTCATCGTCATACTCTTCCCATGTTGGATTAGGGATAGCACCTCCTTTTCTTAGCGTATATTCATCTTTTAAGGCAAGTTGAAGCTGTTGGTTTTTGATTAAAAAATAACCCATTGATCCTAGTCCTGCATAGATTAAAGGTACTTTCCAGTAGGCTTTTTTCTTTCCCTTGGGCATCGCCAGATGATTGTAAATTTGTCCGGCACCAGGAATAACGGCTGAAAGCAATAACGCTTTTTTGGGATTGTGCTGAAAACTTGAGTCGATTGAATTAACGATAGAATCCTGAGCAAAGAGCTTACTTGTCAGTAAAACAAAAACAAGAAAAAGCAAACGATACATTATTTATTTAAAAGTTCAATAATGCGGTTAAGGTCTACTTCAGAATTGAAATTTACAACAATTTTTCCTCCTCCAGCGGCTGATTTTCGTATGTCAACACGTGCCGATAATCGATCACTTAAATGTTCTTTGAATGTGAATTGTTTTTCAGATATGGCAATTGCTGTTCGATCAGTTGATGAAGGTGCCGACGATCTGGGTTCTACATAACCTTCACGAACAAGGGCTTCTGTATCTCTTACTGATAAACCATCTTCAATTACACGGCCGTGAATAGCCAGTTGTATCGTTTCATCACCTACAGAAACCAATGCTCTTGCATGGCCCATTGAAATCGAATTGTCGCGCACACTTGCTTGGATTTCAGCTGGTAGTTTTAATAAGCGCAAATGATTGGTTATACTGGAACGAGACTTAGCTACCTTCTGACTTAATTCATCTTGCGTAAGACTACATTCTTCGATTAAGCGTGAGTAAGATAACGCCACCTCAATAGCATTTAAGTCTTCTCGTTGAATGTTTTCAACCAACGCCATTTCGAGCATGGTCTGGTCGTTCGCTACTCGAATGTACGCCGGGACTTCTTTTAGTCCAGCCATTTGAGATGCTCTAAAACGTCGTTCACCTGAAATTAACTGGTAGTTATCTCTTCCCAGTTTACGGACAGTAAGTGGTTGTATGATTCCATGAACAGCAATGGATTGACTCAGTTCTTCTAAGGCTTCCCGCTCAAAACTGGTTCGGGGATTGAATGGATTCGCTTCAATGCTATCAATAGGCAACATGGAAACAGATCCAACAACACCTGCATTGGACGATTTGGTGGTGATGTCAGTCTCTGCATTTTCCAGCAAAGCACTCAATCCTTTACCTAAGGCAGAACGTTTTTTTGGATTAGAGCTCATCGTTTATTTCAATTTTTTTGTCATCATTACCAATTTTCGTCAAATTGTTTTTTTGCAAAATTTCCCGGGCAAAATTAAGGTAATTAATTGATCCTTTGCTTGCCGCGTCGTGCATCACGATTGTTTCACCAAAACTTGGGGCTTCACCCAATTTGGTATTGCGATGAATAACAGTATCAAAAACCAATTCCTGAAAATGTGTTTTAACTTCTTCAACAACTTGGTTGGCTAAACGCAATCGGGTATCGTACATCGTTAAAAGAATACCTTCGATTTCCAATTGTGGATTTAAGCGACCCTGAACAATTTTAATTGTATTTAGCAGCTTGCCTAGTCCCTCCAATGCAAAATATTCACATTGAACAGGTACCATCACTGAATCGGCAGCCGATAATGCATTCACGGTAATTAATCCCAATGATGGAGAGCAATCGATAATTATAAAATCGTACTCATTCCGGATCTTTTCCAAAGCCACTTTTAGCATTTGCTCTCTATTCGGCAAATTGATCATTTCAAGCTCAGCCCCAACTAAATCAATGTGAGAAGGTAAAATATCTAAATTAGGATTCTCCGTTTGGACAATTAGCTCTTTCGGATGAACCTCATTGATTAAACAATCGTAAATATTTTTAGTGTTTTTTGGATCAAGGCCAACTCCAGATGTGGCATTGGCTTGTGGATCTGCATCCACAATGAGTGTTTTGTATTCAAGGACGCCCAAACAGCCACCTAAATTGATCGCAGTTGTCGTCTTGCCAACACCTCCTTTTTGATTCGCAATTGCGATTATTTTTCCCATGAATTCACTAAAGATGTGTAAAGATACAACATTAAAACACCTTTAGAAGAGGTCGAGTTAGGAACTTTTCAACGAAATGGATTGAATAAATGAGTTGAATACGTTCTACAAATCTTCAAATCGAATGTCATTTTCATCAGTTTTAGACGCGTTGAATGTCGACTCTAATGAGCTGTTCGTATCACCAGATAAGCGCAGTTCATCAATTTTCGCGAGCACATCATCTAAACCTTCTCTGAATTTTTCAAAATCTTCCTTGTACAAAAATATTTTATGCTTTTGGTAATTGTCCCGACCATCGTCGTTGAACGTTTTTTTGCTTTCGGTTAGTGTAATGTATAAATCGTTACCCTTAGTAGATTTAATGTCGAAAAAGTAGGTTCGTTTACCTGCCCTTACAACTTTTGAGTAGACTTCGGCATTTTTGTCATTTTCCATGAGCATAGTTTGTTTAGATCTAAACAAATATGTTGTTTTTTTTTTACTCTTCCAATTTGTAATTGGAATCTTTTGCTTGATCTTCAGCTAATTGCTGGTTGTAAAGAAAGGCGTAATGCCCATTTCTTTCCATTAATTCTTCATGAGTTCCTTCTTCAACCGATTCTCCGTTTTCAATCACCAGAATACGGTCTGCATTTCGAATTGAGGATATTCTGTGACTTACAATGACCGTAGTTAAATGGTTGCTTTCCGTCTTTAGGTGACTCAAAATTCGCTCTTCTGTTTCTGTGTCTACTGCAGATAAACAGTCGTCAAGGACAAGCAATTTTGGCTTTCTTAATAATGCACGTGCTATACTAAGTCGTTGTTTTTGCCCTCCACTCAAATTTACACCGCGTTCACCAAGAAGTGTTTGGTATCCATTTGGAAAATCAATGATGTTGTGATGAACGTGTGCTTTTTTTGCTGATTCTTCAATTTCACTTTGTGTAACTTCATGTGTACAACCGAACAAAAGGTTGTTTTCAATGGATTCTGAAAAAAGGAATACCTCCTGAGGAACAACGCCGGCTTGATCTCTGTATTGTATTAAGTTAATGGTGGTCAAATCTTTCCCGTCAATCCGAATACTTCCAGCGTCAGGATCCATCTGACGCATTAAAAGATTCAAGAGAGTAGTCTTTCCGCTACCTGTTTTTCCGATAACCGCGAACGTTTGTCCAGGATTTATCTTGAACGTCACATTTTTCAATGCTTGAATTCCAGAATTAGGGTATGTATAACTTACATGTTCAAAGCTGATTTCCCCTTCAAATTCAAATGATTCATTTGTCGGATTTTTAATTGACGGTTCTGTTTGAAGAAATTCATTGATTCTCGACTGAGATGCGGCAGCACGCTGGTTAATTGATGTGACCCATCCAATACTTGCAAATGGCCACGTTAATTTGTTTACAAAAAAGATAAAGGCTAAAATTCCACCAAGAGAAATCGTCCCGTCATAAGACATTAATCCGCCAATATATATGGATAAAATAGTACTTAAACCAATGAGAAAGACAATAGTCGGCATGAAAAGCGAGTTTACCAAGACCAATGCCATGCTTTTCAGTTTGTAATTGTTCGCACTAGTTGTAAATTTTTCATGGACTTCTTTCTCTCGGTTGTATGATTTAATAACGCGAATGCCTGCAAATGACTCTTGGACAATGGTGGACATAAGCGATTGCTCCTTCTGAACTTCTTTGCTAAGCAAATTCATCTTTGAGGAAACAAAGTAGATTAAAAAGGACATAACTGGCAATGGAATCAATACGAATAACGTAAGCCAACCGTTAATTTGAATCATTTGGTAAATCACCATAGCAAAAAGTGCGCACAAGTTTATGGTGTACATAACTCCCGGACCTAAATACATTCTCACCTGACTTACGTCTTCTGAAATCCTGTTCATTAAATCGCCCGTTGCATTTTTTTTGTAAAATGAAAAATCTAGTTTTTGGTAGTGTTGGTAAATTTCGTTCTTCAAATCGTATTCAATTAGTCTGGACATGACAATGATGGTTTGTCTTGTCAGAAATAGAAAGAACCCGCTTAATGCCGATAAAAGCATATAGATGCCGCCGATTTTCAAGGAAAGAATGAGCACGTCCTCCAATCCGTTGAAATGCGCACCACTCATTAATTCATCAATGGTTGATTTGACATATAATGGCATTTGAACACCAAAATAATTGGAAATCACAATGAAAATCACTCCTAAAAGGAAACGCCATTTGTAGATGTAGAAATATTTGTTCAAATAGCTCAGCGACTTCATGCGATATATTTTCTATTTTTGTGGCCATTGTTGACGACCGGACAAAAATAGCTATTCGGAACCAACGATGTGTAAACAGACCATTCGAAATTATGTTTGAAGTAAAAGACATCTCCGAAACAAATCTGATCGAAAATCCGGTAATTGCTCAAATGAGCCAATACAATCACGAACAACTCTTGTTCTGTAATGACAATGAAACGGGTTTGAAAGCCATAATCGCAGTTCATAATACGGTTTTAGGTCCTGCATTAGGAGGCACGCGCATGTGGGCTTATGCAAATGAAACTGAAGCGTTAGTTGATGTATTGCGTCTTTCTAGAGGGATGACGTACAAAAATTCCATTTCTGGATTGAATTTAGGAGGCGGGAAGGCTGTTATTATTGGTGATTCACGAACAATGAAGTCAGAGGCTTTGATGCGTCGATTTGGGAAGTTTGTAAACAGCCTTGGTGGTAAATACATTACTGCTGAGGATGTTGGAATAGGAACAAATGATATGGTTTACGTAAATATGGAGACCAATCATGTTGTCGGTTTGCCCGGTAAAAGTGGTGATCCTTCCCCTGTGACCGCGCACGGAGTTTATGTAGGCATGAAGGCTGCCGCAAAAATTCAGTTCGGTACAGATGAGTTGAATGGTAAAAAAATCGCAGTTCAAGGTGTAGGACATGTAGGGGAGTACCTCGTAGCTTCTTTGGTTAAAGAAGGAGCCAAAGTTTACATAACAGATATTCATGAACCAACACTTAAGCATGTTGCTTTAACGTATGGCGCTGAAGTTGTTGGCTTGAATGAAATATATGATTTAGACGTAGATGTCTATGCGCCTTGTGCGTTAGGAGCTACAGTGAATGACGAAACGCTCTGTAGATTGAAATGCTCCATAATTGCAGGTGCGGCGAATAATCAGTTGAAGAATGAAGCAACTCATGGCCAAGAGGTGATGAAAAGAGGAATTCTTTATGCGCCTGATTTTGCGCTGAATGCAGGTGGAGTGATAAATTGTTACTCAGAAGTTCAAGGCTTATCATCTGAATGGGCAATGAGTAAAGCAGAAGATATTTACCATACGATTACATCCATTTTGAACCGTTCTCAAATTGAACAAATTCCGACTTATCAAATAGCAAATGCTATGGCAGAAGAGCGAATTGAAGCAATTGGAAAAGTTAAATTACCACGCTAATTGCATGTTGAATAGAAGACATTTACGAATTAAGGTTCTTCAGGCGCTTTACGCCTATTATCAATCTGAAGAAACGGACTTTTCTAAAACTCAAAAAGGGTTGTTGGATGCGATTGAACGAATGTACGATTTGTACATTTATTTGTTCTTGACATTCGGAGAATTGAGAAGGATTGCCGAAAACCAGTTAGAAGAAAAGAAAAAGAAAATTCGTCCAACAGAGCAAGACCTGCATCCAAACAGGAAGTTTGTTAAGAATCAATTCATTGAAAAACTAGAGTCAAGTCGTGACTTAAGAACGCTTTCGGAGACGAGAAAAGTCAACTGGACAGGTGATGAAAATCAAGAGATGTTTCGTAAGATGTACCTTCAAATAAAGGAATCAGAGACATACGTCATGTATATGAACGATGAAGAACATTCTTTTGAAAATGACCGTCAGTTTATCGTTGAATTGTTTAAAGTTGAAATTGCCAACTCATCTTTTCTTTACAATTATTTTGAGGAGAAAAGTATTCATTGGATGGATGACATTGATTTGGCTTGTTCAATGGTGTTAAAAACCATAAAATCAGTTGAAGAAGACGGTCAAGTGGAACTGTTACCGTTGTATAAAAAAGATGATGACGAGCAGGAATTTATAACAACTTTGTTGCGTAAGACCATTTCAATGGACAAGGAGAATGAGCAATTGATTGATGAATTAACTAAAAATTGGGAGTTGGACAGGATTGCCAAAATGGATGTTATTCTGATGAAAATGGCTATTACTGAACTCCAGGTATGTAAAAGTATTCCAACAAAAGTGACGTTAAATGAGTATATTGAAATTGCTAAATTTTACAGTACGCCAAAAAGTAATGGTTTTATAAACGGTGTTGTAGATAAAGCAATTGAACTTTTAACCAAACAAAAGAAGATTGTAAAAATAGGTCGTGGACTTTTAAATAGTTAATTATGAGAAGATTAATAGTTATCCCATTGTTTCTTGGATTCCTGTCATGTGGCGGTAGTGATACAGTAGAAGTAGGGAATAAAACAAGTATGGTAGTAAATCCTGTATTTGATGCCGGTACAGTTGTGAAAGGAGAAATTATTTCTGGGACGTTTACAGTTGAAAACACTGGTAAGTTCCCATTAGTAATTGCGGATGTAAAAGGTTCTTGCACATGTACAGTGGCACAAAAACCAGAAGATCCAATCATGCCTGGACAAAAAGGAGTAATCAAGGCAGATGTAGACACTGAACGTACATCAACAGGTGCAATCGCCAAATCAGTGCGAATTGTAGCAAACACAGATCCTTCAATTACAGAAGTTGTAATTAAGGCAACAGTTAAATCAAAATAAAAAAACAAACAATTAAGTTATGGCAAATCAATTAGTAATGCTTGTTCTGATCATGGTGATTATTTACTTTTTTATGATCAGACCACAAACTAAACGTCAAAAAGAACTCAAGAAATTCCGTGAAAATCTTCAAGTGGGAGATAAAGTTGTGACTATTGGCGGAATTCATGGTAAAATTTTGGAAATAGCAGAAACGACTGTCTTGATTAATTCTGAAGGTTCAAAACTGCGTCTGGATAAATCAGCTTTAGCTAGCTCCACTGAAGACAAGCTAATGGCATAGTTAGAAGTCCAATTTTTGGTTGTGCTTATCGTAAATGTTGAAAGCTATGTTGGTAAGATAAATTCTATTTTGCTGAACCATATTTTTTTTCATGCTATCTTTCAAAAAATTATAATTTCTACTTATGAAAAAAATGGTGTTTTTTATGCTGCTTTCTGGCTCAGTTGCCATGGTGTCGTGCAGTAAAAGTGAGGTTTGTCAATGTGCAGACACTGCATTAGCAATGATGAATGAGGTGAAGGATTCCAACATGGATCAAAAGAAACTAGAAGGGATTCAAGGTAAGTACAAAGCAGACATGGAAAAGTGCGATGCGCTTGAAAAAGGAAAATCAAAAGAAGATCTTGAGAAGATGAGAAAAGAATTTGAGGCATGTGATTCATACAAAGAATTGGAAACGCTTCAAAAAGAAATGATGCAACGATAATTAAAAAAGTTGTTAAAAAAAGGTGTTTTCGGACACCTTTTTTTATTTTTGACGCAATGTCATTGAAAAGATACATTTCTATTAGTCTGTTAATTGCGTTCATCGTTTTACTCACCCCAAGAGAATGGTGGCACGAGTGCAATCATCATGCAGTAGAAAATGGTTTTCATCATACCCAAATTGATCAAGACGATTGTTCCGTTTGTGATTACCAAATCGCAGTTTGGAGTTTACCAACTGATTGTTTTCAAGGGCATATCCCTCCAATTAACTATCAACCGAATACGTATTGGTTTACCTTTAAACCAAATCTATTCATCAATTACACACTTCTTCGGGGTCCACCAGTAGCATAATTCTATCGAATAACTATCGATTTTATTAATGTTTACTGAATTTTATGATTAAAATAGTATCCGTGCTATTCACATTGTGCTTTTACACAC
>CANHQC010000010.1 GCA_947462695.1 Flavobacteriales bacterium
ATTTGAAAAATCACATGGTTCGAAACAACACGATCACTTTGTGTGCACGGATACGGGTGAAGTAATTGAATTTTGTGATCCACGAATTCAGGCAATCAAAGCCACTATCGAAGAGGTGTTTAATGTGACTATTCAGCATCACTCCCTCTATTTCTATGGCGTCAAAAACAAACCAGAATAAGTTCAATGAGTTTTAACTATTCGATAAATCAACAGGATAATTCGGCAGTTGTTTCATTAAGCGGTCGACTTCTAACTGATAGTGACACTCAACACATGAGTGAAGGGATAGCTCATCTTCTTAACGATTCTGTGACGCTAATTGTGATGGACTTAACTCAACTTGAACATTGTAATTCAAGTGGATTGGGTTTTATTATTCGTACATTGACTAGAGCACGAATTAATCAAGCTGAATTCGTTATTTCTGGGGTTAATGGCTCTGTTGCAAAACTGTTTGAAATTTCGAAAATAGACAACATCATCAGTATGTATAACAATCAGGAGGAGGCACTCCTCCATTTCACTAAAAATAAATGAAAGTAGACGTATTATTGGGGTTACAATGGGGTGACGAAGGAAAGGGTAAAATCGTTGATGTATTAACCCCGCAATATGACATTATAGCACGTTTTCAAGGTGGACCCAATGCAGGGCACACGCTTGAATTTGAAGGAATCAAACATGTACTTCATACCATTCCCTCAGGAATTTTTCATGCAAACGTGATCAATTTAGTCGGTAATGGTGTCGTAATTGATCCGGTTATTTTCCAACAAGAGTTGCAAAAACTAGAGCCTTTTGGTATTGATTTCTCTAAGCGTCTTTTCATTTCCAAAAAAGCGCACCTTATTTTGCCTACTCACCGCCTACTAGATGCCGCTTCTGAAGCATCAAAAGGGAAAAACAAAATCGGTTCTACATTAAAAGGAATTGGTCCTACTTATATGGACAAAACCGGAAGAAATGGATTGCGTGTAGGCGATATTTTTATGCCGAATTTCAAGGATAAATATAACGCACTTGTTGAGAAACATGTGGGAATTTTAAATCACCACGAAGGTTTCGAATATGACCTTAAAGCACTTGAAGGACCATGGTTTGAAGGTATTGAAAAACTTAAATCACTTCCAGCAGTTGATAGTGAACATTTTATCAATCAAGCACTTAAGGACGGGAAACGTATCCTAGCTGAAGGTGCACAAGGTACAATGCTCGATATTGATTTTGGAACGTACCCATATGTAACTTCATCCAATACCGTAACTGCAGGCACATGTACAGGTCTCGGAGTTGCACCAACCAGAATAGGACGTGTAATTGGTATTTTCAAAGCGTATTGTACGCGCGTAGGAAGCGGTCCCTTCCCTACTGAATTGCTCGATGAAGTTGGTGAACATATCCGACAAGAGGGGCGTGAATTTGGTTCAACAACCGGTCGACCAAGAAGATGTGGCTGGGTTGATCTTCCCCAATTGAAATACGCCATCATGATAAATGGTGTTTCTGAACTTTCAATGATGAAAGCGGACGTCCTCGGAAAATTTGAAAAAATAAATGTCTGCACGCATTACCTCATCGACGGTGAACGATTTGATCATTTCCCATTTGATGTAGATGGATTGGAGGTTATTCCAGTATACGAAGAACTCAAGGGTTGGAATTGTGACCTTACTCAATTGGAATCATACACTGAATCCCCTAATGAGTTAAAGAACTATGTTGAATACCTTGAGAAAATGCTTGAAATTCCTATTACAGTAGTTTCAGTAGGTCCAGATAGAAAACAAACGCTGCTTAAATCTTGAGACAACTTAAGCAATCGGTCATTTTCGCGCTAATCATAAGTGCTTCTCTTTTCTGGCCATTGTTGAATTACGGTCAAGGTAAAACATTAGAATTACTACCTGGATCTGAAAAATTAGGATACGACAGTAAATCTGGTGCACATCGTCTAGTTGGTACAGTAAATTTCGTGTATCAGGGAAATACAATGTATTGTGATTCTGCCCATTATTTCGATAAACAACAACGGGTTAAGGCTTTCGGAAAGGTACATATCGTAAAAGATGCTATCAATTTGTATTGTGACTCGCTCGATTACAATGGAAAAACAAAAAAAGCAAAACTTTGGGGACATGTGCGTGTTCGGGATCAAGAATACAAGCTTAGTACAGATTCGTTAGATTATGATGCAAAAAAAGGAAGAGCGACATACACTAATTGGAGTAAAATAGAGAGCATTAGTTCAAAAGAGGTCATTAAAAGTAAAATCGGGTACTTTTATCCAGACACGAAAGATTTCTTTTTTAGCGGGAAAGTTCAGTATAAAAATGAAGAGTTATCAATGACTACTGACACCCTTCAATACAGATACGCCAAACAACTTACGCAATTTTTCGGACCAACTACCATCCTCAGAGGAGATACCAAAATGTTCTGTGAACGAGGTTGGTTCAATGTCCAAACGCAGGAAGGAAGTCTCATTAAAAATGCCTGGGTAAAACAAGAAGCCCGAACAATGATTGGCGATACGCTACTCTATCAACCTCAACTTGGTAAATCAATTGGTAAAGGACATGTAGAGATTCACGATACGCTCGAAAAAACTATTTTTTATGGCGATTACGCAGTAAATTCAGACACAACGCACAGTCAGTTTTTAAGAGGACATGTACTTGCCAGAAAGGTAAACGGAAAGGATACGCTATACGTTCATGCTGATACCTTATTTAATCAGAATGACACCTTAAATAAAGGACTTTACACAAAAGCTTTTCATAACGTTAAAGTATTTAATAGTACTGTTCAAGCGGTTTGTGACAGTTTGTACATGAATCAACAGCCAGAGGTTTTGAACTTGTTTTACTCCCCCATTCTTTGGTCAAGGAATGCTGAATTAAAAGGAGACACCATGCGTGTATTTTTAAACGACAGTGTTATTGAGCGTGCTGAAATTCGAACGAAATCATCCGTGGTAATGGAACTCGATTCTGGCACCTATTACAATCAAGTAGCGGGTCAATTCATCAACGCCTACTTTCAAAAAAATGAATTAATCCGAACGGATGTAAGAGGTAATGCGCAAACAGTTTTTTTTCCTGAAGAAGAGTTAAAGACAGACACACTTGTTACGGTTAAACGCAAAGGAATGAACCGATTATACTCAAGTGATATAAATATTTACTTAGATAGTGGTGAAGTTACTGGCATTACTTATCTCGAAAAACCCGATGGTGTATTTTATCCAATGAATCAAATCAACAAAGACGAACAATTCATTCCAAGCTTTAAATGGAATCCAATGTTACGGCCGAAAAGTTGGGAAGAAATCATTCATTAAGACTGTCTTCTTCTTGTAGATCCCATCTTAACACACGCTGCACACCATCTACTTGTTCAAATTTTCGCATGAGTTGCTCCAAGTGCTCAGTATCGTATACCATTACTTTTATTCGACCTTCGAAAATACCATCTTCCGTTTCAAATGAAATGGATTTCATATTGACATTATGTTGGTTTGAAATAATTTCAGTCAACTTATTGACCAAACCAATACTGTCAATTCCATTTATTTTTATCGCCGCTAACCGTTCAATTAACTCTTGAGATTTCCATCGCGCTTTAATGCACCTGTAATCCATTTTGGACATCAGATTTTCCGCATTCGGGCAATTGGTTCGGTGTACTTTTATTCCTTCATTTATCGTAATAAAACCAAAAATTTCGTCACCAGGAAGCGGATTACAACACTGCGCCATTTGGTATTGAATATTCTTAAAATCCTCACCAATTATGATGGTATCCTCCTTCTTATTTATTTTGGAATAAACGTGACGTTCGTGTTTTTCTTTGGTCTTAACCTTAACACTGCTCTTTAACACACCATTTACCTGCTCTAAATCACGCAGTTTAGAAAGGTCAATTTTTCCCTTTGCAATGCGAAAGTAAAGCTCAGTAGAATTGGGTTGATGAAAGTACTTTTCAAGAAAAAGAATGTTTTCAGCATTTACTTTTAAATTGAACTGGCGCATTTTCCGCTCCAACAGTTCCTTTCCATCAGAAGCAATATTTTTCTTTTCGTCGTTTAATGCCGATTTTATCTTTTGTTTAGCGCGCGCCGATTGAGCAAAACGCAGCCATTCATCGTGTGGTTTTTGTTTTTTAGAGGTGATGATCTCCAGCTGATCTCCATTATTCAACTGATAGCTCAACGGAACCAATCGATTGTTCACTTTTGCCCCAATGCACGTATTGCCAATATCAGTATGAATATCATATGCAAAATCAAGAATGGTTGATCCTACAGGTAATACACGCAACTCGCCTTTTGGCGTAAAGACATAAATTTCATCTGCGAATAAATTAGCCTTAAATTCATTGACAAAATCCATCGCATTCACATCAGGATTCTCCAATAAATCTCTTATCTCAGCCAGCCAGCGATCAAGTTTCGTTTCATCGGAGTTCGACTCCTTGTATTTGTAGTGAGCAGCCAGTCCTTTTTCTGCTATTTCATCCATCCGTTTGGAACGAATCTGAACCTCAACCCAACGTCCCTGCGGAGACATTACTGTCGTATGTAACGATTCATACCCATTGGCCCGTGGAGTTGAAATCCAATCGCGCAATCGATCCGGACTAGGTTGATAAAAATCGGTTACGATACTGTATATGTGCCAACAATCGGACTTCTCAATTTCGAGCGGTGAATCAACAATAATTCGGATAGCAAAAAGATCATACACTTCCTCAAAGGGAACACCTTTTACTTGCATCTTTCTCCATATTGAAGATACAGACTTCGTGCGCGCTTTTATATCAAAATGATAACCTTCCTGAGCTAGAACATCTTTGATCGGTTGCATGAACCTTCGAATAAATCGATTTCGGACATCCTTTGTCGATTTAAGGTTGGATTCAATCATATGGTAAACCTCAGGTTCACAATACAATAAAGAAAGGTCCTCCAACTCACTTTTGATGGAATACAATCCCAATCGATGCGCCAGAGGTGCGTATAGAAACTTCGTTTCAGATGCGATTTTCAACTGTTTATCCGGACGCATACTTCCAAGTGTGCGCATGTTATGCAAGCGATCGGCAAGTTTTATCAAAACCACTCGAATATCATCCGAGATGGTCAAGATCATTTTACGAAAATTCTCGGCCTGAATAGAAGCATTTTCATCAAAAACCTCCGGAATTTTCGTCAATCCATCAATTATTGTGCGGACTTTCGTTCCAAAAAGATCTTCGATATCTTGAAGTGAAATGTGCGTATCCTCAACAGTATCGTGTAAAAGAGCGCAAGCTATTGAAGTGGCTCCCAAACCCATTTCTTCAGAACAGATACGGGCGACAGCAATTGGATGATAGATATAAGGTTCCCCTGACTTTCGACGCATATCTTTATGCGCTTCAACAGCCATGTCGAAAGCTTTACGGATCATTCGAGTATCCTCACGCGAACGGTCCTTCGTAGAACGCATCAATCCACGAAACGCATTGAGAATTTCTCTTCTCTCCTGTTCTAAATCAATCGTCGGAAAACCAACAGGATGAACCATTTACTTTATTTTGCTGGTAAAACCTCTGTAACTACCTCACCGAATCCTATTCGAATCGTTCCAGTTGAAGCGTGACCGCGCATAATAACCGTATCGTAATCCTGAATAAACTTTCGTTCTGTTCCATCATTCATTGGAATAGGTTTCGTTCCTTTCCATGCCAATTCAAGCATGGAGCCGTAAGAATCGTCAGTCGGTCCAGATATAGTACCAGAACCCATTAGATCACCACAACGAATATTACACCCGTTAACCGTATGATGCGCCAATTGTTGAGCCATATTCCAGTACATGTATTTGAAATTTGACCTAGACACTATATTTTCAGGTGATTCTTTGGGTTTTATGGCAACTTCAAGATGAATGTCATACGATTTTTTTCCTTCAAATTCCAAATAACTTAACACCTTAGGATCTTGTTGTGGAGTAGCTGTTTTGAAAGGTTCTAATGCATCCAATGTGACGATCCATGCAGAGATACTTGAAGCAAAGTTCTTCGCTAAAAACGGTCCAAGAGGAACGTATTCCCAAGTCTGAATATCCCGGGCGGACCAGTCATTGAACAATACCATTCCGAAAATAAAATCTTCAGCTTCAGTTGTTGAAATTGATTCACCCAACGGTTTACCATCATATGTGATAAATGCAGTTTCCAATTCAAAATCCAGGTTGCGACAAGGTGCATAAATCGGGTCAGCTGCTGGGTCAGGTTTTATTTGTCCTTTTGGACGGTAAATGGATTCTCCAGACAAGATAACCGAACTAGCTCTACCGTGGTAACCTACAGGTATCCAAAGCCAATTGGGTAATAATGCATTCGCAGGATCACGAAACATCATCCCCACATTTGTTGCATGTTCTTTGGAGGAATAAAAATCAGTGTAATCACCAATTTGCACTGGCATACACATCGTCACTTGGTCCACAGAAATCAGAACCTGCTCCACATGGTGCTCATTTTTTTGTAAATCTGGCTGTGTGCTTGAAAGTAATTTTGATACCCTATTGCGCAAAGCTCGCGTCCCTTGTTTGCCTTTCTTCATTAATGAATTCAGGAAATTGGTGTCAAAATCAGCCAACTCGAATGGTAAGTTCTCCAAATAACCCAATACAAATAGCGTTTTTAAATCCACTACATGGTTTCCAATCCTTACACCAACGCGGGGTGATAAAGATTCTGTCTTAAAAATACCAAACGGTAAATTTTGAATTGGAAAGTCTGAATGTTCAGGTACCTCAACCCAAGAGGATAACGCTGGATTATTTGCTTCTATCATTGTAAATGTGTTTATACATTAAATCTGAAGTGCATGATGTCTCCATCTTCGACAACATATTCTTTTCCTTCCACTTTAAATTTACCAGCTTCTTTTACAGCTTGTTCCGATCCTAATGTCGTATAGTCCACATATTTCATCACTTCAGCGCGAATAAATCCCTTCTCGAAGTCTGTGTGGATTACACCTGCCGCTTGAGGAGCAGTCATTCCAGTCCGAACAGTCCACGCGCGCACTTCCTTCTCTCCTACTGTAAAATACGTTTGAAGTTCTAACAACCTATAAGCCGAGCGAATTAATCGATTAACCCCAGGTTCTTCCAATCCCAATTCGTCTAAGAACAGCTGTCGCTCATCATAGGTTTCCAATTCTGTGATATCGGATTCAATCTTAGCGCCAATTACAAGGACTTCCGCTTGCTCGTCTTTAACAGCATCTTTTACGCTGTCCACGTGCTTATTTCCTGTTTTGACTGATCCCTCATCTACGTTACACAAGTACATAACTGGCTTCGAAGTAATCAACTGAAAACGCTTTACAATTTCTTTTTCATTTTCATCGAAATCTATGGCTCTAACCGATTTTCCTTGCTCCAAAGCCGTTTTAATGCGAGTTGCTACATCATTCTCTTTGACAATATCTTTATCGCCGGATTTCAATACTCGAGCTATTGTAGAAATTCGTTTTTCGATTGTTTCCAAGTCTTTTAACTGCAATTCAATATCAATAATTTCTTTATCGCGTACAGGATCTACCCTGCCATCAACGTGAATTATATTTCCGTCATCAAAACAACGCAACACGTGAATGATTGCGTCTGTTTCCCTAATATTGGCCAAAAACTGATTCCCTAATCCTTCACCTTTCGAAGCTCCTTTCACCAATCCCGCAATATCAACAATTTCCATCGTTGTTGGAATTACGCGTTGCGGATTTGCAAGACCCTCAAGAATTTCTAATCGAGAATCTGGAACAGATATGGTTCCGATATTAGGCTCTATCGTACAAAACGGAAAATTAGCAGACTGCGCTTTGGCATTCGATAAGCAATTAAACAAGGTGGATTTACCCACATTAGGCAATCCAACAATCCCACATTTCAATGACATGAATAAAATTTTGAACAAAGATAAAGATAATGAATCGATTCGAAGGGATCGCGGAAAAGGAGCTATTCATTTTTGTCGTACCTTAGTCAAAAATCAAGTACCATGTCAATTATTCTTGCAATTCTACTTGGCATTTTGACCATTTTTTTCGTTGTTATTGTCATTGGATACAACTCTCCAAAAACTATTATTTTGGACATTTCACGGAAAATAGCCAAACCAGCTGATGTTGTTTTCCACGCTTGTGGAGATTTTAAAGAGTTTGTAAAATGGAGCCCTTGGAGCGAAAAAGACCCATCAATGAATCAGTCAATAACAGGTGAACCTTTCACAGTTGGTAGTATCTATACATGGAAAGGTAACCGATCAGTTGGTTCTGGAAAGATGGCGATTGATCACATCGAAGCAAATGAACGAATCGATTTTACGCTCAATTTTGGTCCTCAAGGCGATGTTAAAACTTCTTTCATTATTGAATCTGACAAAGAGTCCTCAACCATCACTTGGCATTTTGAATCTGAAGTAGGCACAAATCCGATTTACCGGTTTTTTGGAAACGTCATGAAAGGCTACTTAAAAAAAGATTTTTCGAAAGGATTAGATAACCTTGAACACTACCTATCTGCTCATGAATAAGCTTTTTATTAGTTACTTGATTTGTTTCGCAGGAATTAACCTTCACGCCCAACAAGAAGATTCTGTTTTCATCCGAACTATTTACAATGAGGCACTTTCAAAAGGCCATGCCTATGAGAATCTCAGAAGCTTATGCAAAGATGTTGGCCCTAGACTTTCAGGATCATCCCAAGCTCAAATGGCCGTTGAATGGAGTGAGCGACTTATGAAATCCTACAAGTTTGATTCCGTTTACCTACAAAAAGTAATGGTTCCACATTGGGAGAGAGGAACAAAAGAATCAGGATGGATAAAAACGAATGATGGAAAGTTGATCCCCATTAACCTGCTTGCACTTGGTGGTTCAATAGGCACAAACGGTCTACTAAGTGGTGAGATTATTGAGTTTTCTCACATAGACTTATTGAAAAAAGCACCTAAAAAGGAGGTTGAAGGAAAAATTGTTTTTCTAAATCAACCGATGGATGAGCAACAAATAAGTACGTTTAAAGCGTACGGAGGATGTTACGCCATTCGTGGACAGGGAGCCGTAGAAAGCGCAAAATTAGGTGCTAAGGCTGTTATTATTCGTTCTTTAGGAATGCCCATTGATGATCATCCACATACAGGTTCGATGCAGTATGAGGAAAATGTGAACCGCATTCCGGCTGCAGCGTTATCAACTGCTGATGCTCAACAGTTACATGAATTAATTGAATCAGGAAAAGTTACGTTTCTTTTTGAGATGGATTGCCGGGTTTATCCTGACGAACCTTCATTCAACGTTATAGCTGAACTTAAAGGAAAAATTCATCCCAATAAACTAATAACCTTTGGTGGACATCTAGATTCTTGGGACACAGGTGAAGGCGCACATGACGATGGTGCGGGTGTCATTCACTGCCTGGAAACACTGCGTATTCTAAACGTGCTGAATTACCAACCGAAACACACATTAAGATTGGTTTTCTTTATGAACGAGGAAAACGGGAACAAAGGAGGAAAAACCTATGCAGAAGTGGCGAAACAAAAAGGGGAAATTCATATTGCAGCAGTAGAAAGTGATCGAGGAGGATTCAGTCCCCGAGGATTTCACTGCGATGGACCCTCAGAATTCGTAAAACTCATCCAATCGTTTGAACCTTTATTCAAACCATACGACTTACATGATTTTGACAAAGGTTATGGTGGCGTAGATATTGGCCCATTAAAAACATATTACACCGATATTCCTCTTTTCGGATTTGTTCCTGATTCACAGCGCTATTTCGACTTCCATCATGCACCAAGTGATGTATTTGAGAATGTCAACAAACGAGAATTGGAATTGGGCGCGGCCTCTATCTGCTCATTTATCTATTTATTGGATAAACATCTTTAACAGAATATGTGTTAATAATTTGACAAATGTTGCTTTACAAAGCCTCATATTATCGCTAATTTTACCGAAAATTCTATCCAAATAGGATAATTAATTGACAATACGATGATTCAGGACATTTTTGAAAAAATCAAACAAAACCGAGGACCAATTGGTCAACATGCAAAAGAATCTCATGGTTATTTCACTTTCCCGAAACTAGAAGGACCTATTGGACCACACATGAATTTCCGTGGAAAACAGCGACTTAACTGGAGTTTGAACAATTACTTGGGATTAGCCGATCATCCTGAAGTTCGCAAAGCGGATGCTGAATCAGCTGCAGAATATGGATTCAGCTCGCCAATGGGGGCTCGAATGATGAGTGGGAACTCAAATCACCACGAACAACTAGAGGCTGAACTTGCAGCTTTCGTTCAAAAAGAAGACTCCATTTTGGTCAACTTTGGCTACCAAGGAATGGTTTCAGCTATTGATTGCCTTGTAGATCGTCGAGATGTAATCGTTTATGACGCAGAATCGCACGCGTGTATTCTTGACGGTGTTCGTTTGCACATGGGTAAACGATACGTATTCAAACACAATGACGTAGAGGACTGTGAAAAACAATTGCAACGTGCTACAAAACTTGCCGAAGAACAAGGTGGAGCAATCCTAGTGATCACTGAAGGAGTTTTTGGAATGCGCGGTGACCAAGGTAAAGTAAAGGAAATCGTTGAACTTAAGAAAAAATACAACTTCCGTCTTTTTGTTGACGATGCGCACGGTATTGGCACGCTTGGTAAAACAGGAGCAGGTACAGGTGAAGAACAGGGTTGCCAAGAAGGAATCGATATCTATTTTGGAACATTTGCTAAATCATTTGCTTTAATCGGTGGTTTTATTGCCTCTGACGAACAAGTGGTTGAATACATGCGTTACAACATGCGTTCGCAAATCTTTGCGAAAGCAATGCCGCTTCCACTTGTCATAGGCGCATTGAAGCGCTTAGAATTGATGCGTAATGAACCTCAACACAAAGAAAACCTTTGGAAAATAACCAATGCACTTCAAAAAGGACTTGTAGATGCAGGTTTTGAAATCGGTGAAACCAATTCGTGTGTTACGCCGGTTTATATGAACGGATCGATTCCAGAATCAACCAACTTGATTTACGATTTGAGGGAAAACTATAACATCTTCTGCTCAATGGTTGTATATCCTGTGGTTCCTAAAGGAATGATTATACTGCGTTTAATCCCAACTGCCGTTCACACTATGGAAGATGTTCAATACACAATTGAATCCTTCTCCAAAATTGTAGGAAAATTGAAAGCTGGTGAGTACATGTCTGATAAAATCGCAGCCGTGTAATCCGATCGATAAGTAACGAAAAAAGCCGATGAAATTCATCGGCTTTTTTCGTGAATAAAATGTTTTAATTGACTTTAGACAACAGGCAAACAGCATACGCTTTAATCGCTTGTCGCTGTCCAAATGAATCCACCTTTTCGTGCGTTGTTGCTTTGATTGCAATATTATCCTCGTCAATTCCCATGACAGTCGATAACACCTCTTGCATTTTTGGGATGTGTGGATTGAGTTTCGGTTTTTCTAAAATTACCGTCGAATCAATATTGCCGATAGCGAACCCTTTTTCTGTAATCAATTTTACAACTTCTTTCAAAAGAATGGTTGAATCGATGCCTTTAAATTGAGGATCAGTATCTGAAAAATGGTAACCAATATCCCGCAGATTTGCAGCTCCAAGAAGTGCGTCGCATATAGCATGTATGAGCACGTCAGCATCTGAATGTCCAACAGCCCCGAGATCTGATTCAATCTTCACACCCCCAATTACCAACTCATGTGTTGAGGCTAACTGGTGAACATCAACTCCAAACCCTATACGAATATTCATTATTCAGGTTTTGCGTCTCCGGAAGTTTCAGATTTTTTACCAAAATGGTAGCGCAGGGTAAAACGCAATGTATTGGCCAATGGATTTTGTCTACTCACCGCAGCGAGGTATGAAATATCTATTCCAAACATATTGTATTTGAACCCAATTCCTGCATTGAAATACTGGCGATTTCCTTTGTTTTTATTCTCATAAAAATACCCTGCACGAATGGCTAATACATCGTTGTACCAATATTCCAATCCAGCACAAATGTTAATCTCTGTAAGTTCTTCCTTCAAACGAGAATTTTTCACTAGCGCATACGTCCCATCAGCATTTTGAACATAATCACCATTCTCGTCTGTCTGAACTACGCCTGGCGCATCATAAAAAGATTGAACCATTCCTGATATAATACCTACGTCATTCGTGCGACCTGAAAGAAGAGTGTAATCGTCTGTGTCTCCATCTCCGTCAGCATCAACAAAATCATAATAACCTGGGGTTGGAACAAGCAATTTCTGAAGGTCAACAGCAAAAACTAAACTGTTGTATTTGTCAAAATTCGCCTTGAACGAGTTTCCAATTTTTAAATTCATTGGAAGAAAATCTCGTGTTGAAAAGTCTGAATAATTGATTTTATTACCAATGTTGTTAATTGTCAAACCAAGGGCATAAACGCCTCTTGTACCACCAATTTTAGCATCATCGTTGAGGTAAGTGAACGAGATATCTGTTGCTCCGGCAATTCCAGGTTTTGTATTGACCCCTTGAACGGTTAGTCCTCCGGTCAAATTGGAATAAACGAATTTTCCATTCAGACCAACACTTAATTTATCACTCAAACGAAAGGCATAACCTCCAGTAACTTCGTATTCACTTGGCTTATCATCACGAATTACATTACCACTCGCATCGGTAAATGTAATCTCTCCAAGACTAAAGAAACGCAATGCACCAGTAATAGCGGAACGATCACCAATTTTATGGTAACCAGAAAGGTACGATAAATGGATATCGTTTGTCAGCTGGCGCAACCATGGCGTGTAAGACAAACTTATTTCAGACTTATCCTCTGCAAAAATTAACATCGCGGTATTCCAATAGATGGAATTGGCATTCGCACTTAACGCTGTACCAGCATCCCCCATTGCTCCAGCTCTCGAATCTGGCGTTATTGCCATGAAAGGAACAGCCGTAGTAATTGTATTTAACTGCAGTTGATCGTCTGTCACTCCGCTCCCTCCCGTCGGCTGGGCATAGACATTTGAGAAACTGACAATTGCGAGTAGTGTAACTAAAATTTTATTAATCATTCGATTTGCTTAAAATAAGTTTACAAATATAGAGAAATCAGCGCTGAATATACTTCGATTACTTTAACAATACCAATTTTTCCGTTTTCTCAGCAGTTGATCCATCAGGAGATTTAACCGACAAGGTATAAATATAAACGCCTTTTGCCAACTGGTCGCCAAAATCATCTCTTCCGTCCCATTCAATCCCATTAGGCGTTCTAAACCCTTCTGTTTGAACATTCTCATTAATGGTCTTAACCAATCTCCCTGAAACAGTGAAAACCTGAACTTGTGTTTCAAGATTCGTGCAGATCTGGTTATGTTCATAGAAAAACGATGTCCTAGTAGTAAATGGATTTGGATAGTTCAGTACGTGCTTTAATTCCAAGACTTCTTTTTCCTGAACAACAAAATCAATGGGGGTCTCAGACGAATTGTTATTTACATCCCAAACCTTCAATTTAAGCGAATGGGTTCCTTTTTCTAAAGGCGGCAGTGTATACCGCACTGTACCTGACTGATACGAATCTAAATCAGCTGTATAATACTCATTCAATACAATCGGTTCAGCTGTATTATCGTCAATGACTGCAACAAGATCATGTCCAATACCATTTCCAACAGTATTGATTCCACTCTCATCAAACAACTTTGCAAAGATGGTTGGCGTTTCATTCGTTATACCTCCCGAAACAAACGCTTCATCATTCATGTAAAGTTGAATCTGTGGACCGGATTTGTCATTTAGTCCTGCAGTATCGATACCCCCTATAATCAAGCGATCATCTGAACCACCTGCATCAGATGTAGAGGATGAACCATAATAACTGATCTTTCCAGCTCCAAATGAGTAATTGATGTCTTTGGGAACAATAAAGGAAAATTGAAATTCCCCATTACTGATAGTGGCTTGTCCTTTGTAAACAACATTGCGCTGTACCTCAAAAGGAATTACCGGCGACTCCGGATCTTGACCTAAAGTGAATTGTGTTTTGGATTTATCGAATATCGAAGGCGTTAGAATACCCTTGTAGTTGGTTAACTTATTCCCATTCCAATCTTCAATGTGACCTTTAATTGTGGTTTTACTCAACGCACTTATGGTATCAAGGGTAAGCGACGGATTTAATCCATTTACACTATCCGTTACCACTTTGTATCTCGGTAGGGCTATTTGTAAAGCTGGATCGCCAATTAGCGTAAAACTCCGTTTATTATCAGAGCTACCTGAAGCATTTTTTGTCCTTCGCATAATTTCACCGAAACTGAGTGCATTTCCTTGCAGATCTCTTGAAAAAACATTTTCATAAAATTCTTTTCCCGTAACTGAGTTTACTCCAAAAAAGACAGAACGTGTGGTAGTCATTAACGCAATCGCACCACCTGTCGGATTAAGCGCAACCCACTCACCGGCTGATACTCTTGAAGGATCATCGTATTTGGTAAATTCACATGTCGCAGAAACAAATAAATTCATACGGTTAATATTTGACCAATCTTGGATTTGAGGAATCGTAACAATGCGTTCTTCAGCCAATCCGACCTCACCACCATGCCCCACATAATTCACCACCAAGGCACCACGTTGTACTTGATTGGTAATTTCGTTAAACACATCTGGATAACGCTGTCCACCAGCCGTTGTTTCTTGCGTGTAAGCATCCGTATACAGCTTTAAACAATTCATTTCGGGATGATTCGCTTTCACGTAATCGTATTGGGGCTCTGTATCCTGAACAACAAAATAACCGAACTCCTCATCATCAGCTATCTGCACATAATTCATTCTCCAATCACCATACGTTGAAGAAGATGTTCCGGTAGCGCAGGAAGCGGCAGCGGCATTCGCAAATAAATTCGATCCGTTTTTCATGTAATGCTCGATTTTATCCACTTGCTGTCTCGCTGTTGTTGCGTCTGTAGCAAGAATTCTACCTACAGCTATGTCCAACAAATCAGCTCCCGAAATACTTTCCACATTATCGAGCATTCCGTAATAATCATCTGTTACCATAGCGGAAATATGATTTTCACCGTTTGGAAACTGATAAGTCAATACGTAGTTGTTATTGTTAGACACCCGGTTTTTAGGATCATACGTTCCATCACCAAAAAGCAATAAATACTTCGGTTGATCATCTATGTTATTGGCACGATCATAAAATTGTTTTGCAAACATTCGAAAGGCAGTTGCATCTTGTGCTCCGGAGCTGTACTCATTGAACACCTGGTCAGTTGTAACCACATGAACGGATAAACCATTCGACACATGCAATTGAGCCAACCGGTTGGCTTGACCAACAAAACTCGGATGTGTAACGATTAAGTAATCAGCTTGAGGCAAACCATGTAAATTTTGAGGACTTACATTCCCGACGAATGAAGGTGTGTAAAATGAACTTCCATTCGAGGCCACGAACTCACGGAGTGAATCAGTGGCCAACGAAAATTCATAGCTGGTTCCATTAAAACTCCCCAAAATTCGATTAGGATTTTGCCGGTCGGTCACATCCCAAACAAAACCGGAAGCAGGCATGGAATTGATCGTAAATTTAGAAACCTCTCCCGCTCCCACTGAACGGGTATCTCTAAAGTTAAACTGACTCGACATGAAAGTTAAGTTTCTTCTTCCACGCAAAGTTATTTTATCTAAGTAAACTAGCGTACTCGGAGAACTTCGGGTAATTTTTATTTTGAAATTTATAGCGCTTGATGGAGTATTCCATGTCAATGACTGGTTAGACTGCACATAATCCGATGAAACAGCAGGTAACGTGGAAGAAAGTAACACATTACCATTTACGCTATACTGTTGCTGAGTACCAGCCGTACTTCTTGCATTCGTGGCAATTGACGTGTTAAATAGAACTGGCTCGTTCGTTACAATTGAAGGTACTGAAAATGAAAAAGTCCGCTCCAATTCGATATCGAACAATTCACCATACCA
>CANHQC010000011.1 GCA_947462695.1 Flavobacteriales bacterium
AAGAAAACAGCAGACCTGGCGCCAAGAATAATTCGAAAACGATTCGGGTGATTGTGCAGAACAGTATTCCATATTTCAACCCGTTCATTCTGGTTAAATTTCGAATGGTAAACGCCCACTTGTTCACCAAAATAGCTTGAAAGTCGTTGAATCAGTTGGGTGGTTAGCGCAATCTCGGGCAATAAAAACAACACTTGCTTACCTTGGTCCAATTGCTCCTGAATTAACTGGACGTAAATCTCTGTCTTACCCGATCCGGTAACACCAAATAATAAGGTGGTGGTGTGTTGTTTGAAATGCGCTTCAACTTGCGTTAATGCCGTTTGTTGGGCTGGAGATAGCGGTTTGAACTGATTTTCAGCCGTATCTTTCGCGCTTAATCGACTAATTATAACGCGCTCTTGCCTCAATATCCCTTGCTTGCACAATGTTTCAATACTTGAAGCAGACGCACCTTCATCGACAAGTTGCTTTTTGGGAACAGGATTGAACCTACCTTGGTTGTAGTGTGACAGTTTAAGCCAAGTCAATACAACATTGAGTTGTTTTTCAGCTGATTTTTTATGTTCGAGTTGACTAAGCAGTTCTGTAAGTGACTGTTCGTCTGAATATTCCGCAGTCAGCTCAACGTAAACAGCTGTTTTTGGTGTGTACCGTTCATTAAGGGATTCAAGCGTTATGACCAACCGTTTTTCCATCATTTTTTTAATGATCGGTTGGACGGTTTGTATCCCAATAATTTCTGCGATTTCTTTCAGGTCCATTGATTCGTTGATCTCAAGGGCATCCAAAATCTGTTCTTCACGCTCATCCAGATGGGCGTTGTGCTCATCTATTTCTGGATGAAGTACAATTTTTGTCTCACTAGCCAATTTGAAATTAGAGGGTAATGCGGCATTCATTACTTCACCAATTCCGGCCATGTAATAATTGGCTATCCATCGCCAAAAAGTCAATTGATGAGAAGTGACAATAGGTTGATCGTCCAGCACATGCTCGATGTATTTTGCCGTATACGCTGTTGGTGCTTGTTCGTGAATGGATGTAATGATTCCAGTATACAGTTTTCCCTTACCGAAAGGAACAATTACTCGGGAGCCAATGGCAACAGTGGAATTTAACTCAACAGGTACGCGGTACGTGAATTCCTTGTGAATAGGAACCGGAAGAATAACTTCAACAAATAAGGTAGTTCTTTCCGTCATGTGTTACAGTAGCCAAAACAGGCCAAATCAACGGTTAGTTACAATAGAAAGCCTCTCCGTTATCGGCAGGGTGTTGACTGCAAAAGAAAAATTCTCCTGTGATAGGGCCAAGACACAGCTCTTCCACTGATTCAACAGTCAACATACGCAAGCTGTTGTTGAACGGGTTCAAGTATAATTTCTCTACGCTGTAGGTATATCTCGAAGAGAACAATCCAGCCACTTTGAAACCATTCGTTACACTTAAATTAGTAAATGTGGGTTTGTTCTGTGCTAGAGAGGAAGAAGGCTTGTTAACCGTAATGTAATTTAACAGTGCTTCGGAACCACCAGTCATGATGATTTTTATCGATGTAAAACGTCTTCTGTTAATTGAAGGGTCTGTGGAACAATTATCTCGAATTAGTTCATAGAATGTCTGCCCACCTACTGTAAACATTTTAAATCCGTTTGGATCTACTTCTGATTCACCAAGATTCCATTTGAATGTCACCGCTGATGTATCAACGCCTTTCTCCATTTCTAAAAACTTCACTTCCATTGACGTATTCATGATGGATGAGGAACCGCTATTGACTTTTAAAAGAGATTGTCCGTAGCTTCCGTCGTTGTTGATGAAATCAAAACGGTAGTTCACTGGTTCAATGGTTGGACAGCTGATGTTTTTAACTAAGTCAGTCGTACCGGTCACTTCGAATTGGCCATTATTAACCGACACAGTGAGTGTATAACTGGCGTTTTCGTTTAATGAATTTAGCAAGTCAGCAGGATTGCTTGTGTTGAGCTGTTGATCTCCGTTTGCTTTACATTTTCTTGTTGCGAAGTAGTAAAGTTTTTCTTGAGGTGCGTAGAAAACACCATTTGTTTCTTTGTTATCTATGAGCGTATCACGCAATGACCATTCCCGAGTTTTTGTCCCACTCACAAATTCTTCAATTTTAGCGTCTACCTGATCGAAGTAGTTCGAATCTGGAATTTGTGCGATATCTAAGGAGTTACCTGGACCGATAAAAGCCCGGTTAATCTTGATGTAGTGCAACGAATCAGATTGATCCATCAAACCATAAATCACGGCTGTTTCTTCAAAACCACCAATTAAATTTACTTCTTCATTACATGACGTAAAAAAGAACATTCCTGTAAGGAGGGCAGTTATGTATGCTAAACCGTTTTTCATAGTTTTAGGATAAGTGACAAATATAGGAAATATTCGTTCCTTTTAGAGTCATTACACTCAATGAAGTTTCGAATACAAGCGATTAATCTTTCACTTTGTTCAATCCCATGACGTGAATCATCCAATTGGGTAAAAACTTTCCAGGTTTTCTGTTCTTCAAGTGAAGGTACCATCCCCATTTTTTCATAATTGGAACTTTGTGTGTTTCAACAAATTCAATCCATGTTCCATCCGGATCTTCAATATACGAAAATCGACCACCAGCCTCACCCATATCAAACGTGTTCGAACTATCGACCGTAAACGGAAATCCTTTCGCTTCGCATTCGTTTTTTAAGTCATCCATGCCTTGCACATCAAAGCACAAATGAATGAAGCCCCAGTCGCCCCAGAATCGGTTTTCGAATATTTTCTTGGTATCCTGTCTGTCGAGAGATTGGATTAATTCAATTTCAGTTGGTCCGAGTAATTTAGCAAAAGGACCTTTGCGTGCTTCTGGATGAGTCAATAAAATGCGTCGAAATTTACCATGGCCACCGGGAAGAACAGCTAAATCCTCAAAGGTTCCAGTCACATCATATTCCATGGTAGTATAGCCCAGAATGTCTCGATAGAGCGGTAATGCCTTTTCGATATCACCTACACCAATTATGCTTCCAGCAACACCTCCGCAAGCAGAAGGGAATCCGGTTTTGGAAAAATAGCCACGTCCTTCAACGACTTGAAATATGTTGCCATTCGGATCTTCACAAAAGAAACTGTTCTTGCCGTTTGGTAACGTGAATAATTCTCCAATCATTTTGGCACCATTCGCTTTGAAGTAATCAAATGATTGCGCCACATTTCGCGATTTAATCTTACAGCTGTATAAACCAAAATCACCCACTTGAATGTCAAAAGTGGCTTTTTCGGTTGGTCGACTGGTAAACTGCCAGATTTCAAATCCTCCTCCGCCTTCCATGCTAAGCGCTAGAGTTGCTGTTCTCGAATGCACAACACCGCCAGTATACCTTGTCATCAGTGGAGCTTCGGCAGCCTCCTCAAATACTTTAACGTTAACTCCGAAAAACGTGCGGTACCATTTCCAGCTTACTTCAACATTTGGAACGCCAATACCCATCTGTTGAATTCCACAAATTATTTTTTTCATTTTGTATTTATTTAGCGTATTGCTCTTTCATTAAACAACACAAATCCATAGCTGAGTTGAAAAGACAAGGGGTTTGACTGTTTTGGGAAGTAGTTTAATGTAGCTCTTAAAGGTCCTACAACAGTATGGTAGATGATTGATGTAGATGCCATTAACGCACTTCCTTTGAACGGTTTGGAATAACTCGGTGATCCATCAACGTTACGCACCAGAATAACAAATGGCTGATAGTAATATCCTTCGAGACGAATATCAATAGCTTTTTTGATTGAAAAAATCATATTTAGCCCTGTTCCAATATGCTGAGGTGATCGGTATTCAGGTAAAAAATAGGTTTCCGCATCCGGAATAGGTGAGAAGGAGGTTGTAGATAAAAGTGATGCGGTATAATTTGAAAACAGGGACTGGCTATTAAATACACCTTTGCCGTAAACTCCGATGTGAAAAACGCGAGTAGATATTGGGAAACTTTGGAACTCTGCTGAAAGATTTATCCATTCATGAAAGTTCTGTTGTATCGAATTATCGATTGAAGTAGAGCCAGGAATGCTGGTCTCTCGTCCATATACGTAACGCGATTTGAACTTGAAAAAGTGACCTGAGGTAGCAAATTGTTTTCTATTCAGGGAGTTCTGTACAAATTCCCAGCTGAATGAAGAGCCATTGAATCGAGTCATATCAGCCGTATCTTTATTGGTAAAGTTTTCATTTTGGTAATAATCGTCTTCTAAATGAACCATTCTAAAGTCAAATGAACTTTTTGTGGTATTACCTATTGGGTGATTCAATTTTACACCATAGTACATTTCATTTTGAAGGAGAAAAGAGGGTTTAACATCTTCAAAAAATGTCGCGAAACTTCGGAAATAATCCCACCGATTCATCGTGAAATAGGCCGATACAGAAATTGGAAAGATTGATGGTATTTCTAAGCGATAGCCTGTGTTTATAGAGCCATAGAATTTCCCGAAATAAGACGATGCAAAAACAGAAGATGCGGTTTTACCGATGTGACGATACGTCAAACCTATGAATCCGGTATTGACCGCTCGTGATGAAAAGTGACCACCAATATCTACCTTGAAATCCTTTGCTTTTCGAACCTCTAAGGCCAAGTTATAGGTGCTATCTGACCTTAAATTCAATAATGGATAAATAAAGTCAATTTGATTTGTGGCATTTAACCGGTAATACCTTCTCTCAAGAACGGTACTGTCTAAAATTTCCATTTTTGACGTCCGAATCATAGATCTTCGTGCAAAGGTTACATCTCTTTTTCGATAAGTGTTGTTGGAAATTGAACTCACTTTCAATTCAATAATTCGATCACGAAAGGCCTTCCTCCTCTGGGCTAAATCAGTCGAATCGACAGTGCGGTTAACCTGTAGTAGAATGGTGTCCAATTTCGCGAGCGTTGCTTTATAACCGGCATCAATGGCTTTTTTGACGTTATCAAATTCAAATGTGCCTATCTTCGGATCAGGTTCGATCATCATTCCTTCTTCACATGGCAAGCGGTAGTTTGAGTAGGAAACGAGCATATTAGTCAATTGACTTATCAGCCCATCTTCAGCTGGTGGTGGTGCATTTACGGATACATTGCTTCCGATGATGTAATCAGGTTGAAAATCAAGGTACATGACATCAGCAGGGAAGTTATTGTACAGTCCGCCATCAAAAAGGAGTAGGTTATTGACGCGAATTGGATCCAAATAAAATGGGAAGGTCATGGATGCGCGGACGGCTTGATTTAAATGCCCGTTGGAAAATACCACACTCTTTTTATTTACTATGTCCGATGCAACACACCTGAACGGTACAAATAATTGGTTGAAATCATTCCCAACAGATGCACCGGCAGTACCAAGTAACTTCATCATTTCGAAATCAAGGTAAGTGGGGACAATTAGTCGCGTAGGCAGTGACTTATTGAGAATACTATCTGCTGAAAATGAAAAGCTTAAAAGACTGGCATCGGGCTCATCCTCTTTGTAAAGAAATCCTTGAGAAGTCTTAAGTTTTCCTGTGGACATGAGTTGAAACTCTTTACTCAAGACATATGCCTCAATTTCCACAGGACTGTAACCGGCTGCATACATCGATCCAACTAACGCTCCAGCGGATGTGCCGGTTATGTAATCAATAGGTACACCTTTTTCCTCAAGCGCTTTCAACACGCCAATGTGCGCGAAACCAACTGCACCTCCACCGCTGAGTACTATGCCAACGCGCTGTTGCGACCAAAGGTTGAAGGTCGAGAAAATACATAACGCAAGGATGTAACCGGTAATTGGTTTCAAATTCGTTCTTTTGCACAAATGTAATAGTATTTAGCAAGTGAAAAATAGAATTAATACCCCAGATACATTGAATAAGGACACAGAAGATAAGCTCATTATTACATTAAAAACGTTTTATGGTCTTGAAGAGGTTTTAGCGGAAGAGTTGGAGGAATTGGGGTTTCCAGTAACGGCTAAACTCAATCGTGCTATTCAAACGGAAGGAACCTGGCAAGATGTTTATTTCTTGAATTTACATCTTCGTTGTGCCATTTCGGTGTTAGTACAAGTGGCACAATTTACAATCAGAGAGGAGGATGATTTATATAAAAAGGCACTTCGCGTAAAATGGCCAGACTATTTTGATGTTTCTAAATCTATTGCCGTAAGAGGTGCCGTATTTTCAGACTTTTTCAAGCATTCGCAATTTCCTTTTTTAGTCGTTAAGGATGCCATTGCCGATGCGTTTCGGAAAGAGGTAGGGGAGCGGCCTGATGTGAATTTAAAGACTCCACAAGTGGTTATTGACCTCTATATCAATAAAAATCAGGTTACCTTATCCCTTAATTCAAGCGGTATGCCCTTGTTTCAGAGGGGTTACCGACAGTCGGCAGGAGAGGCGCCATTAAACGAGGTGGTTGCGGCCGGACTCATTCGACTGTCTGGGTGGGATAAGAAAAGTCCATTTATTGATCCATTCTGTGGTTCAGGGACATTAATTATTGAAGCCGCATTGATGGCTGCTGGGATACCTGCATTGGCTGAACGTCAGCATTTTGCGTTCAAGAACTTTCGCCATTTCGATACGGATATTTGGGAAAGAATACAACAAGAAGCTCAAAAGAGAATCACAAGTTTGCCCTGTTTGATTAAAGGTTCCGATGTGAGTGAAGAGATGATTCTGAAAACACGGCGAAATTTAAGGGGCTTACCAATTGGCAGATTTGTAGAAACAGCGGTTTGTTCATTTGATGAGGTTAACGCACCAGATGAAAAAGGTGTTGTTGTAACGAATCCACCTTATGGAGAGCGGTTGTCTGCCGATGTAGAAGAATTGTACGCCGGTATTGGCAGTTGGATGAAACATGAAATGGCAGGTTACGCTTGTTGGGTGATCTCTTCGAGTGAACAAGGATTCAAGTCGATTGGGTTAAAGCCTGATCGAAAACTTAAGCTATTTAATGGCGATATCGAATGCAGTTTTCGCAAGTTTTCTGTGTACGAGGGGTCTAAGAAAAGAAAAGATGAGGAATAAAAAAAGCGGCGATAGAGCCGCTTTTTTTATTTATAACTATACTTATCTCGCAGTAATATCCACGAAATTTCGTGTTGTTTCTCCAGTGTAAATCTGACGTGGTCGTCCGATAGGCTCTTTGTTTTCTGTCATCTCTTTCCATTGGGAAATCCAACCTGGTAGACGACCGATAGCAAACATCACAGTAAACATTTCAGTTGGAATTCCAAGTGCTTTGTAAATAATTCCCGAGTAAAAATCTACATTCGGATATAAGTTCCGTGCTTTAAAGTATTCATCTTCCAATGCCACACGTTCTAGTTTTTTCGCAATATCGAGCATAGGATCAACTATCCCTAATTTTTCTAAGATATCGTCACACGCTTTTTTAATGATTTTGGCACGTGGATCAAAGTTCTTGTACACACGGTGACCAAATCCCATTAAACGGAAAGGATCTTCTTTGTCTTTTGCTTTCGCTACCCACTTATCCACATCACCACCATCGTGGTGGATTTTTTCCAACATCTCGATTACTTCTTGATTGGCTCCGCCGTGTAAAGGTCCCCAAAGCGCAGAAATACCTGCAGAAATTGTAGCGTAAAGATTAGCTTGCGATGAGCCTACTATTCTGACCGTTGACGTTGAACAGTTTTGTTCGTGGTCAGCGTGTAAAATAAGCAGTTTGTTCAATGCTGATACAACAACAGGGTCGACATCATATTCTTCTGTTGGCATAGCAAACATCATGTACAAGAAGTTTTTGCAATAGTCGAAATTGTTTTTCGGGTACATGAATGGGTGACGCATGGCATTTTTGTATGACCACGCAGCCAGTGTAGGTAACTTTGCAAGTAATCGATGCATAGTTAAGTCTTTTGCTTCCGCACTTCTATTTGGATCAAGTGATTCAGGATAGAACGTTGACAAAGAACAAACCATAGCAGAAAGAACCCCCATTGGATGTGCTTTTGCAGGAAATGCCTCGAAGAATTGTTTCATGTCTTCGTGGACCAAGGTGTGTTTAGTGATGCTATTCGTAAAAGAATCGAGTTGAGCTTGAGTAGGAAGTTCTCCGTAAATCAATAAATAGGCGACTTCCAAAAAGGTTGCTTTTTCGGCAAGCTCTTCAATTGGATAGCCACGGTAACGAAGAATTCCTTCCTCACCATCTAGAAACGTAATTGAACTTTTTGTGGCTCCAGTATTTTTGTATCCTGTATCAAGCGTAACGTAACCGGTTGTATCACGTAACTTACTTATATCAATTGCTTTTTCATTTTCCGTTCCTGTTATAACCGGAAATTCATACTGTTTACCATCTAATTCAATCTTCGCTACTTCGCTCATGGTGTTATTTATTATCGTTTTGACTAAAGTGCCCCTAAATTATAAACTATTCTTGTAAAAAAAATGCCCTTTATCTTTTATTTTCAACTAACAATCACGCACTTGATGATGTTCGTCTTTTTCTATCTGATTTAAAGGTTTTCTAATGTGTAATTTAACATCATTTGGAACAAGTGATTTCGCGTGTTTCCGCCATAAATCCCATGGTTTCGATTAGGGTAAATAAACAAATCAAACTGCTTGTTAGCCTTCACGAGTGCGTTGACCATTTCCATTGCGTTTTGGTAATGCACATTATCGTCTCCAGACCCATGAATCAGCAGGTATTTTCCTTTCAATTGGTTGGCAAAATTGATGGGTGAATTTTCATCGTATCCTTTCTGATTCTCTTGAGGAGTGCGCATGAAACGTTCCGTATATATATTGTCATAGTACCTCCAGTTGGTTACCGGAGCCACTGCAATCCCCATTTTGAAGTAATCCGATCCTTTCGTCATGGCTAAAGAAGTCATAAATCCACCAAAACTCCACCCTTGAATTCCAATACGTGTTGGGTCGACATACGACTGTTCTTGAAGGTATTTAGCAGTTGTAATTATATCTTCCGTTTCATATTTGCCGAGTTGCAAATACGTTGACTTTTTGAACGCAACACCTCTATACATTGTTCCTCTTGGGTCTACGGAAACAACAATGTATCCTTTTTGAGCAAGGAGCTGATGGTAGAAATAGTCGTTACCGTCCCACGCGTTAAGGACTTCATTATGGCCAGGCCCGCCGTAAACAGTCATAAAAACGGGGTATTTTTTTGACGGGTCGAATTGAGGAGGTTTGATCATCCAAGCGTTTAAAGGGTATTCTCCGTTCGGAATGGTGAAAAACACCTTTTCACTCAAATTATACGATTTAAGTCGATCGTTAAGCGCTTGATTGTCCTGCAAGGTTTGTAGTACACTTCCATCGGCCTTGCATAATTTATAAACTGGTGGAGTCGAGGCGGTAGAATAGGTGTGTATGAAATACCCCATTCCATTCGTGAATTCTGCATCATTTGTGCCAGTTTCAAGGGTGATCGGTTTTAAATTTTCTCCAGTAATTGATATACTATATATTCCCTTATCAATGGCAGATGTTTTAGCGGCACTAAAGTAAATCGTTTGCGTTGATTCATTTATTCCGAGAAAATCAATCACATCCCATTTTCCTTTGGTGAGTTGGGTTGTTTTTCCATCGGTGGTCAGTGCGTAAATGTGATTGTATCCATCCATTTCACTCGTTCTCAGTATCGTTTTTCCATCCGCTAACACATGCAAGTTGTTGTCGATGTCGATGTATGTTGATGCTTTTTCGGTGTAAAATTCTTTTGTAAATGGCTTTTTGACAGAAACATCAACCAGGTGATACTTCAGTTCATTTTGATGGCGATTAAGTGTTTGTAGGATTAGTTTATTTTCGGTAGACGACCATTTCAGTCTTGGTATATATTCGTATTCACCTAAATCTAATTGTGCTGACTTTCCGGATGATAAAGTAACGATATGAGCAGTGACCTTGCTGTTTTTCTCCCCAGCTTTCGGGTACTTATAGGTGTACAGTTCTGGGTAAAGGTCGTTGTAGTAGGTCATATTGAACTCTTTCACTTCTTGTTCGTCAAATCTGAGGTAGGCAATATATTTACTGTCCGGCGACCAAGCGTATGCTTTAGTAATGGAAAATTCCTCTTCATATACCCAATCGGTTGAGCCATTGATTACCTTGTTTAGCTTTCCTCCAGAAGTGATTTTTTTAACTTTTCCAGTTGTAATCGATTTTACAAACAAGTCATTTTTATAAATGTAAGCCACTTGAGTTCCGTCAGGGGAAAATTCAGCCAGGGTTTGTGGTTGGTGAGCGGTATCCAACGGGACAAGCGTTTTTTTTGTCAAATCGAAAATGTAATGTATTGCTTTGTAGCTTCTTCTGTAAATGGGCTCTGTTTCAGAGGTAATGAGCAACATGTTTTCATTGGAATTGAATTCGTAGTCGTCAATTTGCAATGGTTTCCCTGCGAATGTGGCTTGTTCTTCAGCGATTAAGATAGTCTGCTCGGTAGGGTTTTCAATGTGGTTTTTTACAATCCGTTGTTTTGCTCCTTTTCGCTCTATTTTTGAATAATGCACACCATCTTTCATCGTTCTGAATCCTTCAACGCGCGCACTTGAAAATTCGTAATTTTTCCAAATTTTCTCGACGGTAATCTCTTGACTAAGTAATGTAGAGTAACTAAGGATTAAACAACTAAGCAGAAATAACTTCATGGTATTTAAATTGGTGATGACTTCTTCAACGAAATTAACAATTGTGTTTGTTCGGTAATAGGAGTCGTTCAAAAACTCTCCTAATTTGTTAACAAAATAATAATGCGTGAGGATGTAAAATGTATTATTTTTGCTTCGGTTAATTAGTGTTCTCCTTGATACTACCTAAGTTTAGTTGAAACCATTGATTAACATAAATGATGTGAAATGAGAAACTGATGTTTAATTCAAAAAAAATGGTAGCCCACGTGATTGCGTGCATTGGCGAGCATTTTAGTCGAAAAAGAACGACCCTTTCTTTTTACATATCCACAACTCAAGCATCCATTCATCAACATTTTAATTTTACCGTATGAAAAAAGCAGTACTGTTTTTAGCTTCATTCGTTGCAACAGTTTCGGTTGCACAAACGAATTGTTCAGATGTATTTATTTCTGAATACGTCGAAGGTTGGTCAAACAACAAGGCATTGGAAATTTACAATCCGACACCAAATTCGATTAACCTATCTGGTTACTTTGTAGCGCGTTATTCTAATGGTTCAACCACAGCTACCGTTGCGAATTCAGTTCAACTTTCAGGTGTTGTTGCTCCGTATAGTGTTTACGTAGCAGTTTTAGAGAAACTCGATCCTAACGGTACTGGTCAAGAGGCTCCTGTATGGGATTCGCTAGTGGCTAAAGCGGACGGCTTTTACTGTCCGGTATACAATACATCCAATGCGTTCTATTGGAATGGTAACGACGCAATATTACTAGCAAAAGGAACATTGCCTGCAACTGCTACCGCAAATGTGACGACTTCAGCCGGATTTGCTATCGTTGATATTTTTGGTAAAATCGGAGAGAATCCAGCCAATGAAACAGGTGTTTCTTCAGGAAATGATGGTTCTTGGACGTCTGGTTTTCCTTACAGTACGGGTATCGGTGTACAATTAACGAAAGATCATTCATTGCTTCGTAAAGTGGGTATCAAAAAAGGGGTGACAAATCAAGTATCGTTTTTTGATCCACTTTTAGAATGGGATTCTATTCCACCGGTTGTTGTTCGTTTGGACGAAAACGGAGACACATTATTCGGAACAAGCGGTAACCCGATCTTGGACGGTAACTGGTCTTCTTTAGGTGAACACATTTGTTCGTGTGATCCTTCATCATCCGTAGCACAAGTAATACCGGAAGATGAGTTTGTTGTTTATCCGAATCCTTCAAACGGATTGGTTTTTGTAAAAGGAACATCGAAAATTGCACGTATCCAGGTTGTCAATGCACTTGGACAGCAAATTGCACTTTACAACCACCCTTCGAAGTCTGTCTTGCAAATCGATTTAACCGAAAATAAAGGCGTTTACTTTATAAAAGTAGTAACTGAGTCTGGAGAGACGACGACAAAACGAATTGTAGTAAAATAATTTTTGCCCAATGTTTGAGGCCGGTCTTCCGGCCTCTTTTTGTCCCTATAAACCATGAACAAACTTCTTCTATTAGCGCTGTTTTCTATTGCCTCTATTCATGCTGTAGTTGGGCAAACCTCCGTTCTTTCGGGAACGGTAACTGATGATGTGACCAAACAACCTGTTGTTGGAGCAAAATTGTTGATCACTCCTCAACTTCGTTCGATTTCAGATCCTGATGGGAATTATGAGATTAAGAATATACCGTTTGGTAAATATACCATGGTGGTGACCATGCCATCGTTTGATACGTTGCGAATAGAGTTGAAGGTAGACAAAGCTCAACAGAGTTACAACGTAGTGTTAGGTGGTAGTCAAGAGTTAGAAGAGGTTAAAGTTATTGGAAACTTGGTGTCTGATCGAAAGACTCCCGTTGCTGTCACAAAAATATCGACCCAAAAAATTACGGAAGAATTAGGTTCCCGTGATTTACCCATGTTGTTAAATGGTACTCCTGGTATTTACGCCACGCAAACCGGAGGTGGAGATGGTGATTCGCGCATCAACGTGCGCGGATTTGACCAACGGAATGTGGGGGTTCTTATTGATGGAGTTCCGGTGAACGACATGGAAAACGGTTGGGTCTATTGGTCCAACTGGTTCGGATTGGATGCGATTACATCAACTGTGCAAGTTCAGCGAGGACTTGGAGCAACCAAATTAGCCATGCCATCTGTCGGTGGTACAATTAACATCCTGACTCAGGGTGTTGGAAACCGCAAAGGATTTTCCTTCAAACAGGAATACGGTACAGGAAACTTTTTACGGTCTACATTCGCATACAATTCAGGTATGTCGAAAGAGGGCTGGGGATTAACACTTTCCGGATCTTACAAACAAAGCGATGGTTGGGTTGATGGAACGCAAAGTGAGGGCTTTTTTGGGTACATTAAGGTCCAAAAGAAAATCAACAAGCACCTTGTGTCATTTTCTGCGTTTTCAGCGCCTCAACAGCACGGTCAACGTTCGTTCAATCAAGCCATTCAATATTGGAATTCCGATTATGCGCAAGAGTTGGGTGTTCCGCTCGATTCCAGTGCAAGCTTTTTCAATCAGGGCGTTCGATACAACCAACACTGGGGGTACCGATCTGAAACCGTTCGAGACGACAATGGTAAAGAGCTGTATTCGACTAAACGCGTCATGCATGAGCGCTTGAACTATTACAATAAACCACAAATAACACTGAAAGATTTTTGGAAAGTCAACGAAAAACTTTCCATATCCAATTTGGCATACGTTTCTATCGGTCAAGGTGGAGGAACCCGTTTGTCCAACTCATCCGTATTGAGGGATGAAAACGGGTTAATTGATTGGGATCAAATCATTCAAGAGAATCAGGTAAGTTCGTTATTTGGCACTCCGAATGTCGATCCACTTTACCATCCCACACTGATCAAGTCCTCGCAAGTATTGTTGGCGAGTGTAAACAACCATTATTGGGTTGGTTACCTTGGTCAGTTCAATTATGAATATTCCAAGCGCTTGGTTTTCTCAGGAGGATTGGATTACAGGTATTACCGAGGGGAGCATTACCAAGAAGTAACAGACCTTTTGGGTGGAGACTATTACCTCGATGCAGCGGATCAAAATGCATTCAGTTCAATGAAAGTTGAAGGAGATAAGATTGCGCTCCAACCGTTTAACAACCACCGAGATGGATTAGTTAATTGGTTTGGTGCTTTTGCCCAAATGGAATATACAGGTACGCGATGGACGTACTTTGTGAACCTTTCAGCAATCTATTCTGGGTACAAAGGAATTGATTACTTCCGTGAGCGAGAGTTGAACATTGGAGACACTACCTTATTAATCGGAAATGATCCAGTGGTTTACGATGGACAAGTTTACAATACCACATCGGAAGGGTTAGAATACAACAACACGGGTTGGAAATACCTGCCGGGAATGACCTTTAAAATGGGAGGAAGTTACGCGCTAACTGAGTTTTCTACTGTTTTTGTGAATACTGGTTACCTGTCGCGTACACCTCAGTTCAGTAACGTGGTAGATAACAACACGAATACCTTCTTCCGCGAAATTGTCAATGAGAAAATTCTTGCGTTTGAGGGGGGGTACAGTTTTGCCAACAAAAGTTTTGGTGTGAATGTCAATGGGTATTTTACGAACTGGCAAAACAAACCATTCCCTTTTGGTATTCAAGTTCCTGATCCGAATGATCCGTTGGAATTTGTGCGTATAAATGTAAACGGTATGGATGCCCTTCACTATGGTGGGGAGATTGACGTCGCTTACAAGCTGAACAAGAAATGGTCAGCAGAATTCATGTTTTCTTTGGGAGATTGGACGTGGAATTCATCTGAGACGGTTTTTATCCCTCAATACGACAGTTTAGAAATTACCTTTGATGCGAAAGGGGTACATGTGGGTGATGCAGCTCAAACGGCAATTGCTGCAGCTATTCGTTTTGATCCTATAAAACACTTGTATTTTAAAGTGCAAGGACAGTACTTTGATCGGTATTATTCGCAATTTGATCCATTTACCTTACAAGGAAAATTTGCTGGTCGTGAAGCATGGAGAATTCCGGCTTACTACCTTGTTAATATTTTTGGAGGATATAAATTTGATTTGAAAGAATTTGATTTAGTAGTAAATGGTTCAATCACGAACTTCACGGATCTCGGATCTGTGTTCGATTGGAAAATTTTACGAAACGATTTTATCTCTGATGCTTCTGATAATCGCAATAATCCGTTCCAAAATTCGGATGCGCAGTCGGCAACAGTGATGTACGGAATGGGATTCCGTTTTAATTTATCCCTAGCAATACAATTTTAATAATTGATTCATGAAAAAAATAATTTTAAGTGGTTTAGTTGCCCTGTGTGTATACGGCTCTAATGCTCAAATGACCATAGCTGACGCACGTGTAATGGGTATCGGGCAAACGGTAACAATTAAGGGCGTTGTAACAAACGGTTCAGAGTTAGGTAGTATTCGCTATGTGCAAGACGCAACGGGCGCTCTTCCAATTTATGGAAATAGCCTTGGTAGCCTTCAACGCGGTGATTCTGTTACTGCTACAGGCCCACTTTTTGACTTTAGTGGATTGTTAGAGATCTCACCGACAACTAGTTTTACTGATCATGGTCCTGCACCAGGTGGTTTGCCAACTCCATTGAATATTCCTTTGTCCAGTGCGACAGAGTCTATTGAAGCACAACTTGTGCGCGTGGATAATGTGACCTTCATTCAATCTGGTTCGTTTGCCACAGGTAATAGCACTGTTCAAGTAACTGATGGTTCAGCTACGTTAGATATTCGAATTAATGGTTCGACTAATATCGACGGATCTGCAATACCAACTGGTCCAGTTTCCATAGTGGCTTTGGTTGGACAATTTAACTCGAGTTATCAATTGGTACCCAGAGATTTGAATGATATTTTCCCATATGTTGCTCCGGCTCGTGAGATCAATGTAAAAATCAATGGTGCGACCATCTTAAATAATGGGTCATATGTTGTTGGAACGAGTGGAACAACCCCAATCACGATTGAAAACTATGGTTCTGGAAACTTGACGATTTCTGGCGCTACAGATTCTGGTCCAAACGCAAGTGAGTTCAGCACGAGTATCACTGCAGGAACAATAGGCGCAACCGCAAGTCAATCGTATACTATAACGTTTACAGCAACTGGAAATGGTACACGAACAGCGGTACTTGCTATCGCAAACGACGACAGCGATGAAAACCCGTACATCATAAATTTAATTGGTATTGGTACGAACGGCCTTGCCTCTGAACCAACTTCAAATGCGTCAGCATTGACATTCCCACTTGTAAAAGCATACACAGTTGGTGGTCAGTATACTGCAGGTAATGGAGCTGGAAGTTATTTGGTGCTTTGGAAAAACGGAAGTGCTGTAACT
>CANHQC010000012.1 GCA_947462695.1 Flavobacteriales bacterium
ATTTGCAACACATAATCTAAAGGCAACTGTGAATTTTCGAAGGAATTGTACACCCACTTTCGGCTTTTATGCATACGTTTGGCTAACTGAACAATGGAGAATCCACTTTCTCGTACCGCTTTTTCTACTATTTCTCCTCGGTGTATCACAATATACAAATGTGAGCCTTAATAAGTGTATTATGTTACACAATAAAAACACATAAATGTAAATTACAATACGGGGTGATTCGGATTTTCAGTCAGTTGGCGATTCAACTAAAACCGGAGATTTGAGAAACGATTATATTATCAATTATACTTTCTGAATAGCATACAAAACAGGTCGAGACGGGGACGCATCATTTGCAAATGGAGCAACCTGAAGTTCAAGTATGTACATTCCATCCGAGATGGAATTAGTTACATAGATAAGTTCCGTGATTGTCCGCTGAAAATTTGGCTCGTCAGGAACTCCCCAAAACGCATGATGAAATACTAGTTCACCACCGTCAGATTCGCGGTCAACCGAAGGCAGATCAATGAGTAAATGCCTTATTTTCAACTGATTAATGGTCTTAATGCATTCTATAGCGAGATAAGCTGGATTCGTAGCTGAATAATCTTGTCCACATTTTGAAGCATCATTTGGTAACGTTCGGATGATCAGCGCCTCAATGTCCGTTTCAAAAGGTATAGATTCTAGCTGTTCATTGGTAATGACTAAATCCATTTCTCCCGTGATGGAATCAACTTTCTTTTCGGGCTCAACCGTAATTAATTGGGCTTTACAAAAGTAGGATTTAAGGAGGTCATTAATGGAATAAACTTCTTTTGTAATGTGTCCTAAACACTCGGTGTGTGTCCCATGACCATGCGGATTGAAATAAACATCACGAAAATTGACAGCGCCCCCTTCTTCAACAGAGCCGATAAACCCATTTGCGCGAACAGGTTCAAATCGTGGCGGATCAACATACCATGCGCGTACATTTTTTTCATCAGCACGCAATGGCATAGAAATATCAAGAGGTTGATCGGTTTCTATAAACTGTTGTGGATTGAGATGCAGCCGCATTTTTTTCTTTCGAAGATACATTTTTCCATCTAAAGGAACCCGAATACTTGTAAATGATGCATCATTTAAAGACTTTTGTATAGTGAAGTTTTCAGCTGTAGTATTTGATCTGGGCGGCGTGTTGATTCGGTTGGATTATCAACGTACAATAACTGCATTCAAGCAACTTGGGATTTCTAATTTTGAGGAATTATATACCCAAGCGAATCAACAACAACTATTTGACTTGTTCGAAACAGGAATGATTTCACCACAGCGATTCATTAATGAGCTACTTGATTTCTTGCCTAATGGCACAAGCCCAAATCAGGTCGTAAACGCATGGAACGCTATGATTCTGGACGTGCCGGCTGCTTCAATAAAGGTATTAAATCAAGTAAGAAAAACGCATCACATAGTATTATTGAGCAATACCAATGCCCTTCATGTGCCCGTCGTTCGAAAAGAGTGGCGGAAAATTACTGACCGTCCAATGGAGGATTTTTTTGACGCCTTGTATTTCTCTCATGAATTGGGCTTGAGGAAACCCCATCCGGACACGTTCAGAACAGTTTGTGAGCGGGAGGGCATTCTACCTAAAGAAACCTTGTTTATTGATGATTCGATTCAACACATTGAAGGGGCTCATCTTGCAGGTTTACAGACACATCATTTGCAGTCAATCGAAGAGTTGACTCAACTTTTTTCCTGACACAACTCAACCAAAATTCCTTCAGTAGATTTCGGATGCAAAAAGGCGATTAATTTATTGTCAGCGCCGTCTTTTGGACTTGCTTGAATCAGTTGGAAACCTGCTTTAGAAAGGCGATCAATCTCCATATGAATATCTTCTACATCAAAAGCGATGTGGTGAATGCCTTGTCCACGTTTCTCTAAGTATTTGGCGATAGGTGATGCTGGATTAGTCGCCTCAAGCAATTCCATTTTTGATTCACCAATTTGTAAAAATGCCGTTTTCACGCCCTCGCTGGCCACCTCTTCTATCTTGTAGCATGATGAACCGAGCAAGGTTTCGAATGTTGCCAATGTTTCATCAATACTCTTAACGGCAATTCCAAGGTGTTCAATCTTTCTCAGCATGGGTTAATTTTTTAGAAATTTTTCGGTGATATTGTCAAAGTTGATGTAGTATGCACCACTCAACAAACGTGAACAATTCACAGATGAACCAAAACCTTTTTTAACGAGGTTTCCGTAGGCATCGAAAATTTCGTATTTCGTTTCTGTGGGTTTGCCATTGGAGGAGAAATAGATCATGTCTTTCACCTTGGTTGGACTTTTTACCACTTTTGGCGAAGTTGAACGAAAAGAAGTGGTTTTTGAAGGACGTTTACTGCCAGAATGATCCACCTGAACAACCCGTACCTTATTGGTTCCCGAATGAGGCGAAAGTTTAAATTCATAGGCATTGACTCCCGCGGTACCTTTTCCCATTACTTCGCCAACCACAACCCACTTGTCCCAACGGAATTGTTCAATTATGAAGGGGAGCTTTCCATCTTCTCCCTTTGTTTTCCATTGCATCTTGCCAGATGGTTCTATTTGCATAGAGAGTAACGTATAGGTGCTTTTGGGCAAGAGCACTTCTGGATTGATAAATTTTGGTTTACATCCTTGGTTGTGTTCAATCACAATAAAAACAGGGTCATTAATTGCCAAGTTGAAATTGGAAAAGTTAACCTCAAAGGTCGATTCTGTAAGTCCCCCGGGCATGATCTCCCCATTCACGGTAACTTTTGTGGCACAAAAACCAAAGCCATCGTCAACTATTGGATTGCGGACGTAGACGTTTTTTCCTTGAAAAGTTCCTTCTATGGAAACGGCCTGGCTAAAAACGACAGCAGGCCAAACAACAATGACGAAAACAACTATGTGAAGACAATAACGCAGCATACGCATAGAACAATATTACTCGCATTTTTTCAGAAAGTCAAGGAATTAACTTACGATCCACTGTTAATTGTAAGATTACCGAAGGTGGCAGAAAATTCGTAAACTTGTTCATGCAAAGGCAACGAGGGTTTCTCTGTTTCTTACTAATAGTAGTTACACTTACTGCGTGTAATAGACAAGATGATGAAATGAGCTATGCTGGCGGAAGCTTCCATATGGCTTTAGATAATTCACCTTCAACTTTTGATCCAATCCTTGCTAACGACTTCTATTCTGCAACGATTCTGAATCAAGTATTCGAAGGATTGGTAACCTACGATTCAGAAAACCTCTCAATTGTACCTCAAATCGCGAAATCATGGGAGATAAGTGAAGACGGTAAAACCTACAAATTTCTTCTTCGAAACGATGTTTTTTTTCACGACCATTCTTCTTTTGATTCTATGGGGGACAGGAAATGTACTCCGGAAGATGTTGTTTTCTCTTTCGAGCGAGCATGCCATCAACACCCCAATACTGCGCAATCGTATGCGTATAGTTTACTCTTCAAAAATAAAGTACAAGGAGCCAATAGCTATTTTAAAGGATCCGCTAACAAGATTAGTGGATTAAGCATTTCTGGTGATACCGTTATTGTTAAGCTGATTGATCGGGATGATTTTTTTCTCACGAAACTCGGGAATGTAAGTGCAGCCATTGTATCAAAAAAGGCATTTAAGCGGGATGAGGTTATTATTGGGACTGGCCCATTTCTGTTAAACGATGGCGATTACCTTAATCCTAAAAAACTCATTTTGTTAAAAAACACCGATTACTATGAAAGGGATAGTTACCAGCACAAGTTACCTTATCTAGACAGTGTTTGTGTGCGAATCAGCAGCAACAAAAAGGAACACATTCGCTGGTTTAACGACCAAAAAATTGACTATGTCAGTGGGCTAAGCTCGGATATTTCTTCTCAAATTATAGAAGCACGAATTGCCGAATTCAATACACGACCTCCTGTTTTAGTTCTCAATAGCAACTCCAACCTTACCACGAACTATTACCACTTTAATATGCTTGATCAGCGGTTTGCAAATCCCTTGGTTAGACAAGCGTTTAATTTTGCCATTGACCGCAAGCGTATAGGAAAAGAAATTCTAGCGAATCAGTATTTCAGGCTTGGAAACATGGGGATTGTTCCTCCAGTTCCGTCCGTATTTAAAGGTTATGCGTTTAACAATATTCAACCTGGAGGATACTTCTACTCGCCAAAACTCGCTAAAGATCTAATGATTAAAGCAGGCTATGCCGATGGCAATTCATTTGGAAAACTAGTGCTGCGCGTGGATAAAGATGAATTAAATGTGCGTATTGCAAAGGAAATTCAGCGCCAGTTGAAACAGGTGTTGAATATAGATGTGGTTGTTACTTCTCATCCTTTCGAAGTGAAAAATAAATTGGCATCCAATGGAGATGGAGACTTGTTTCGCAGTGCTTGGTCAGCGGATTACCCAAGTCCGGAAACTTTTTTATTGAACTTTTATAGTAAAATGATTCCGAGTGATAGTACCGCCCCTTCAACCGTTAATCAGTCTCGTTATCGGAACCAAGTGTTCGATCAAATGTATGAAGACGCCATTCATGCGACAAGTAAAGGAGATGCGTTAAAAGCATTCAATCAGGCAGAAGTTGTATTGCTCCAAAACCCACCATTCATTCCATTATGGTACAGTGCCGATTACCATATCATCTATTCAAACGTTCGAAACTTGCATTTCAATCCGTTGAATTTTCTAGTTTTGAAACGCGTTTATAAAAAAGCATGGACGGTGAATGAGTACCGCCGTAAAAAAGTAAAACCATAAACTACACACATGAAACAATTAGCGCTTGTAGCCTTGCTATTTTTGAGCTCTTTTTCAGCATTTGCTCAACCTACTCAAACAGTCCGTGGAAAGTTATACGACAGTGAAACCAACTTCCCTTTACTAGGGGCTAAAGTGGAAATTTTAACTGGAGACAGCCTTAAAAAATTCAGGATGATTTCAGGAACGGAAGGTGAATTTGCGTTTGAAAAAGTTCCGGTAGGTAAATACGAACTAACCGTAAAACTTCCGACATACGAATTCAAAAGCGTCACAATTGAAGTTAATTCAGGCCGAGAATGTATTGTAAATATTCCGCTCACAGAACGGATTATTGAACAGCAAGAAGTAACAATAACAGCGCGAAAAAAAGGTGAGGTAATCAATGAAATGGCCATTGTTTCTGCTCAACAGTTCAGTGTGGAAGAAACAAACAGGTACCCTGGTTCACGAATGGATCCTGCCCGAATGGCTTCTAATTTTGCCGGCGTACAAGGTGCGGACGATTCAAGAAATGATATCATTATTCGCGGAAACTCGCCATTGGGTGTCGTGTGGAAAGTGGAAGGTGTAGACATTCCCAATCCTTCTCATTTTGCTATTTCAGGAAGTACTGGAGGTCCAGTATCTGTATTGAACAATAAAATTCTTGGAAATTCTGATTTTTTCATGAGTGCCTTTCCTGCGGAATACGGGAACAGTACGTCTGGAATTTTTGATTTAAAACTGCGGAATGGCAACATGAATCGCCATGAGTTTACAGGTCAATTGGGTCTTTTAGGAACCGAACTATTAGCTGAAGGGCCATTGAGTAAAAACAAGCGGTCAAGCTACCTAGTAATGGGAAGGTATTCGACATTGAGTATGTTTCAAGGCTTGGGAATTAAGCTCGGAACAGATGCTATTCCGGTTTATGGAGATGCCGCTTTTAAACTGAATTGGATGCTGAAAAAAGGCGGTTCACTCTCTTGGTTTGGTATCGGAGGAAAGAGCGATATCAAAATTATGATTTCGGAGCAACGCGAATATTCTGAGGAATTCTACGGTGAAGGTGACCGCGACCAATACTTCGGAACATCCATGGGGGTTACTGGGTTGAATTACAAAAAAACGCTGTCTGAAAAAACGTTTTTAACGAGTACGGTAGCCTTATCCTACGAGGAACAACATGCCAATCACAATTACATTTACGGCCGAAGGTTAAATGAGGCGGGTGATTCCATTCTTTTTGATTACTTGTCCCCAATCATGGGCTATACTTTCGCTACCACCAAAGGAACTGCTTTTGTGAGCGTCAATCATAAGTTTAACAAGCAGCATTTGATTAAAGTAGGATTCAACATGGATGTTTTCTATGTGAACCAATTGGATTCAGCAAAATTATTGGTAACTGACAGCGCCTTTCAAATCCGATGGGATTACAGAGGGACCTCCGCACTCTTCCAGCCATTTATCCAATGGAAGTACCGCGTAACTGATAACATGGACTTCACTGCAGGATTGCATGCACAGTACTTTACGCTGAGTAATAGTAAGAGTATCGTTGAACCTCGTGTAGGTTGGAAATACCGGATGAAAAACAACCAGTCGATTTTTGCAGGTGCGGGTATGCACAGTAGCACTCAACCACTTTACACGTATACGTACCATAAACTTGACGAGGACGGAAATAAAGTGTACCACAATAAAAACATGGATTTCTCGCGAAGCCTTCATACGGCAATGGGATATGAAAAGTCATTTGCGAAAAGTTTGAATGTGCGTACCGAAATTTATTACCAACACTTGTATAATATTCCGGTAACTGCAGATCCTTCTTCGTTTTCTTTAATCAATATGGGTAGTGGTTTTGCTCGATTCTTCCCAGATACGCTAGAAAATACTGGTACTGGGTACAATTACGGAATAGAGTTAACCGTTCAGAAGTTTTTCGACAGGTCATTTTTCTTCTTGTTTTCCGGATCGCTTTACGATTCTAAATATTACGGAAGCGATGGCGTGTTGAGAAATACATCATACAACGGAACATACATTGCGAATTTACTAGCCGGAAAGGAATTCATGCTCAATCAAAAACAGTCTCTATCACTTGGTATGAAAGTAACAGTTGCGGGTGGACGTAGATACGGAATCGCTGACCCGGAGGCTTCCAATTTGTATAAGGAAGTTATTTTCGCTGACTCTTTGTTTAATGAGCGTCAATTCAAGGATTATTTCCGCGCGGATGTGAAAATCAACTGGAAGTACAACGCCAATCGCATGACACATGAAATAGGAATTGACCTTGTAAACATCTTTAACACGAGGAACCTACTAAGCTTGGCTTTTGCTCCGAATTTGGCCGATCCAACTGCAGAACCTTTTGCGGAGAAACAACAACTTGGGTTCTTACCAATCTTTTATTACAAAATAGATTTCAGGGGAAGAGAGAAAAACTAATTACCACTGCGGACAGCTGTTGCAATCGTTGGTAGGTCGAACATATAGCAATATGCCTAATGTAGTCTCAAACTGTAAATAACCGAGTTGTTGATTGGCATAAGAATTGGGCTCATATTCTAACAGGCGATTGCGAATCTGGTTCATGTATCCACCAGAAAGCGAGGGTTCCAAGTAAATGTGTTTAAAGAACTCAAATCGAATTCCCGCATGGGCAGCAAGCGTAATTCCCGAAAGTGAAGATGTCCCGTAGTCCTGAAAACTACCCAAACGATAATCGGTTTGATTCAGTAACACACCAAAAGAGGCTCCCAGATCTGTTGAAATAACAAAGGACTCGTTGCGTCCAAACCGCACAGAACGACCAGTTCGAGACAGTTTTAGGTTGATGTGATTCATAGATGGTACAGCATAAACAAATGCCCCTGAATCCAAAAAAACAGACTCGTTGAAATAAGAACCATTGAATCCAGTGGTTGAGCTCCCGTCAGCAGTTCCATTCAGTAAAATAGCCTGGCCATTCACCATGTCGTAACTCATTTTGTCCCAGCCAAGCGATAAGGCGTACCCGTTCTTGAAGTAATATCCGATTCGAGCGTTGAATTGAGTTGTGGGTAAATCAAGAATGTTTAAAGAAGGATTATCCGTTGCTCGGAAACCAGTCATTTCCAGCTGGTAACTTGGTCCGTTAAGTCGCAGTTTACTCCCTGAATACCAACTTCTGTGGTAGCCCCATGATAAGAATAGGGTTCCTTCACTATTTGAAATTTTGGACTTCCTTCTCCGGGATTGTGCATTTACAACCAAAGGCAATGAAAGAATCACGATCAGTAATAAGCGCCAGCTCATGGGTTATCTAGACATTAATTTGATCCAGTCTTCTTGCTTCATTACTTTTTCCAAGCGGTAATGGACTTTTTTATCTGGCGTATGCCATTCAATTAAACCATATCCTTTGGCAAAATAGTTAATTGATTCGCCTTCAAGTACAGTCTCTTTTTTTGTAAATGGATTGAAGTTGGTCATCCGCACCTTATCTTTCATTTTAATTGTCGGAACTTTTTTATCCAACACCTTGTGCGAAAACTCTGTTCCAATTATGTTGCGTTTGATTTCCTTTAGAATCAATGTGGAATCGAGGAATCCCTGGAATCGGGTAGCAAACCATGTCTCTTCATTTTCATCAAATGGAATGAGTTTCGTTTTGAATACTTCGGCTTTTGTCTTTTCGCCGCTTCTGTTGACAACCATATGATCCATAATATCAAGTGAATCAATGTTGTAGTTTAACGCCTCGGTAATTCGTCCATCTGACGAATATGTTTCAACAATCAGGTGACTTCCTTCTGAATCGGTTAACAGATAAATACGCTGAAAGAACTCATCCAGTCCATTCGAAACATCCCTGAACAAGTAAACTTTAGGAATAGTGTCTAATGGGTAAAAATAGTTCGCATTTGGATTTACTGATGTATTGCTTGAATCCGTAGAACAAGATGCTAAGATTACAAGCGCTGCGAAAAAGGCTACTACAATTTTCATCGTGTCATTTTTAAGAACGAAACTTCACTTTCTGTTAAGTGGCGGAACATACCGCGAGGCAAATCTTTTTTGGTTAATCCGGAAAATTGCACGCGATCAAGTTTTATAACTTCATACCCCAATGCTTCAAACATTCGGCGGACGATTCTGTTTTTACCAGAGTGCAATTCCACGCCAATTTCACGTGCCGATCCGTCTTTAACGAAATCAGCTACATCAAAACGGGTGCGACCATCTTCCAAGTCAACACCTTTAATGAGCTTTTCAAGATCTTCTCTTGCAACCGATTTATTTAATTCAACGTGGTAAATTTTCTTGGCTTGATAGCGCGGGTGAGTCAACTTTTTTGCCATATCGCCATCATTGGTAAACAACAACAACCCTGTAGTATCGCGATCTAGTCGCCCAACAGGATATATGCGCTCACGGCAAGCTTTTCTTACCAGACCCATTACTGTTTTTCTACCCATTGGATCATCCATGGTGGTAATGAATCCTTTCGGTTTATTGAGCAGTACATAACGCTTTGTTTCTGCATTAATGGTCTCCCCATCGTATTGTACCGCATCACCAAGCTTTACTTTATAACCCAGCTCAGTTATGATTTCACCATTTACTGTTACAACACCAGTTTGGATCAGTACATCCGCCTCTCGCCTGGAGCATATTCCAGCATTCGATAAATACTTATTTAAGCGGATTTCATTCTCATTAAAGGACGGTAGCGGATCTCCTTTCTTAACGCGCTCCTTGAAGTCAATGTACTTTCGTTTGTCTCTAGCCTTTACTTCTGAAGAAGGTTTTGAAGGTTTTGAAGCTGTTGAAGTTGGCGTTTTTGTTGATGTTTTTGTTGACTTCTTACTTGTAGAAGAAGTGCTTGTTTTTCTTCCTTTTTGACCGGACATTGGACTTGCCGGTTTCCGGTTGCGTTGGTTATTTGTGTTCATCACGAGCAGAATTATTGTGCAAAGATACAGCAATTTAACCGATAATCAGGCAATTGGGTAAAAGGCATCTTCGATGTGATCTATCCGAAGTCCTAGAGGTGACTGAACGATAGACACTACATCAAACCGTGCTTCTAACTCAATCGCGCCATTTTGGAGGTATTGGTTGGCGACACGAATGATTTGGCGTTGTTTTTTACGTGTAACGGCTTGCCAGGGAGCTATTATGGAATCATCGGCTCTGTATTTTACCTCAACAAACACAATGGTGTCCTTGAGTTTACCGATTATATCAACTTCATTTTTACCGAAACGGTAATTTTTAGTTAAAATGGCAAATCCTTTTTCAACGAGGTAATTGGCGCATAAATCTTCGCCATGGGCACCGGTCTTAGCTGTATTCATAGGTTGTCTTTTCCCTGAAGTTACGAAAAACAACGCGATTAATCAAAGACTATATTTCTCCCATCAATATCAATGTTTCTTTAGATGCCGCCTGTTCAGCCATTTTTTTAGATGACCCAACTCCACGACCGTACATGGTATCGTTGATTTGAACATTTATGGTGTATTTCCTGTTTCCATCGCCAATTTGTTCTTCACTGATCAACACAAAATCTAGTTTAAGGCGTTTCTTTTGTGACCAGATAAAAAGTTTTGATTTGAAGTCAATTTCTTCTTCAAGCACACGATTTAAATCGATGTAGTTTCGAAAGATGTGGTTGCATACTGTTGTTTGGACCGACTGATATCCCCCATCAAGGTAGATAGCGCCAAGAATCGCTTCAAAAGCATTTCCTTCAAGTCCGGCTAAATTGATTGTTCTTCCGGTGTGGAAACGCAGTATCGATCTGATTTCCATATTTTGTGCGATTTCAGCTAACGTTTTTCGGTTAACGATCTTCGACTTGATTTTAGTTAAATAACCCTCATTTTCTGAAGGAAATCGGTGAAAGAGGTATTCTGCCACAACAGTATCTAAGACAGCGTCACCAAGAAATTCGAGTCGTTCGTTATCTTGTTGTTTGGCAGTAGAAATCAGCGATTTGTGGGTGGTTGCGTGAAGAAAATAATCCAGATTTTTCGGACGGTAATTAAAGCGTTTTAGTACGAAGCGAATTAATTCTAATTCCTCCGGTGTGCGCGATGGATTAAAGAAAGGAAAGCGCAGTGCCAATTAACCTTTAAATTTCTTCACTATCACGGTTGTGTTGTGACCTCCGAAACCAAAGGTATTGGAAAGCGCAATATTCACAACGCGCTTTTGTGGTGTGTTGAACGTAAAATTCAATCGGTTATCCAATTCTGGATCGTCTGTAAAATGGTTGATTGTAGGCGGGACAATATCGTTTTGTACAGCAAGAACACACGCAATTGCTTCAATCGCACCAGCGGCACCAAGTAAGTGGCCGGTCATTGATTTGGTTGAACTAATGTTAATGCCATATGCAGATTCCCCAAACACCTGCTGAATAGCCTTCACTTCGGCGATGTCTCCAAGTGGAGTAGAAGTTCCGTGTACATTCACATAATCTACCTGATCGGGAGTAATACCAGCGTCATCAAGTGCTGAAAGCATGGTGTTACGTGCGCCGAGACCTTCTGGATGAGGAGCTGTCATGTGGTAAGCATCCGCAGACATTCCACCACCAATTACTTCAGCATAGATTTTCGCACCTCGCTTAATGGCGTGTTCATATTCCTCCAAGATTAACGCACCAGATCCCTCACCAAGGACGAATCCTTCACGATCGAGGTCAAATGGGCGGGAGGCAGTTTCAGGAGAATCATTTCGAGTGGAAAGCGCTTTTAACGCATTAAAACCACCCATTCCCATTTCGTTGACACAAGCTTCAGATCCACCGGTAACAATGGCATCAGCCTTACCTAAACGAATGAGGTTAAATGCATCAATGATCGCATGGGAAGAAGAAGCACATGCCGAAACAGTGGCATAATTTGGTCCGCGAAGACCGTACTTTATTGAAATGTGACCGGCAGCAATATCTGAGATCATTTTAGGAATGAAGAAAGGGTTGAAACGAGGAGTTCCATCACCAGCGAAGAAATTCTGTGCTTCATCTTGGAACGTCTTTAATCCTCCAATTCCTGATCCCCATATCACACCTATGCGGTCCACATTGGGATTCGATTCCATAAGACCCGAATCCGCCATAGCCTCCGAAGAAGAGACCATGGCGTATTGGGCAAAAGGATCTAATTTTCTTGCCTCTTTACGCTCGATAAAATCTTCAACGTTGAAGTTTTTTAGCTCACAGGCAAATTGTGTTTTGAACAAAGCTGCGTCAAACTGTTGTATTGGGGCAGCCCCACTTACACCGTTCAACAACCCATTCCAGTACTGGTCTAAGGTATTTCCTATCGGAGTGAGCGCACCCAATCCGGTTATTACTACACGCTTTAATTCCATCACAGAAGGGAGTTTGTTCAACAATAAGAGTTATAACAAATTAGTTTGCGTTTTCCTCGATATAAGCAATTGCATCACCAACAGTCTGGATGTTCTCTGCTTGATCGTCTGGAATAGCAATGTTGAATTCTTTCTCAAACTCCATGATCAATTCTACAGTGTCTAAAGAGTCTGCGCCAAGGTCGTTTGTGAAAGACGCCTCATTCGTTACTTCACTCTCTTCAACACCCAATTTATCTACGATAATGGAGATTACTTTTGATTTGATATCAGACATTTCTTCTTTTTTTAAGGGTTAATCAGGCTGCAAAGAAAAAAACAATGCGTCAAAAAACAAAATTATTACCTAGAATATTCAAGGGGGTATATTTTATCCAATTGAAAATCAGCAGTTTACACCCAAAACAATTATCAAAATGTCTTGATAATCAGTAGTTTATAAAATCAGATGATTGTTTCTAACTTTGCACATGCAAAAAACTCGTCTCGCTATCTTTGCATCCGGAGCAGGGTCTAACGCTGTTAATTTGATTACCTATTTTAAGGATCATCCCTTTGTAGAGGTCAAATTAATTGTATGTAACCGTCCAAATGCCCCAGTCGTTCAGAGGGTTAAAGAATATAACGTTCCTTGTGTGTTGATTACTAACGACGAAGCTACCGATGGACAATCCCTTATTGATTTAATGGAAAAACACGACATAAACGGGATAGTCCTTGCAGGTTATTTAAGGCAAATACCGAAGGAGCTTATTGCGCATTTTGCTGATCGTATGATTAACCTTCACCCTTCGTTATTGCCAAAGTATGGCGGTCCAGGCATGTACGGTGACCGAGTTCATGAGGCGGTGTTAGCCAACCATGAGCAGCTTACAGGGATAACTATTCATCTGGTCAGTGAAGAATATGACAAAGGGGCTATACTCGAGCAGGTTGAATTTCCAATTCCAAAAAATATGAACTTGGCCGAATTGAAAAGTGCCATTCACTCTATTGAACAAGCACATTTTCCGTTGATTGTTGAACGTACATTTAATCAAATCACATGACATTTTTTGAAGGGTTTAGTTGGGTTGAATTATTCAAGGCTACGACTGTTTTGTTTGCTGTAATTGATATTGTAGGATCCGTACCAATAATTATCAAGTTGAAAGAAACCGCTGGTTCGTTACATGAATTGAGAACAAGTTCGGTGTCATTTTTAATCATGATCGGTTTTCTATTGGTTGGGGATAGTATTTTAAAGTTGTTCGGTGTAACAGTAGAGTCTTTTGCTGTTGCCGGATCAATCATTTTGTTTGCTATGGCATTTGAAATGATTCTCGGGGTGCGTTTGTTTCGTGATGAGGTGACAGGTAAGACAGCCAGTATAGTACCATTGGCGTTTCCAATTATAGCCGGAGCAGGAACAATGACAACGCTTGTTTCATTAAAGGCTGAGTATGCTACAATCAACCTGATTGCCGCTATATTAATCAATGTGATTATCGTCTACGCAGTACTTAAATTAACGGAGAAAATAGAACAATTGCTTGGCGAAGGCGGAATAGCTATTCTAAAGAAAGTATTCGGAATTATCTTACTTGCGATTGCGATAAAATTATTTACCACAAATATTCAGGCGTTGTTTGAATAAACCTAATTAAGGTTTGAATTGTTGACGGTCTTTGTCTCCTTCCATAACCTCTCTACCTGTGTCGAATGTTTTTTGGATGAGTACTTTACCACGTTTATCATACACAATGAATCTACCGTGTTTGACACCCTCTTTAAATTCTACCTCTTGAAGCAATTTACCCCTTCTATCGTACTGACGCATTACGCCGTTTAGCTCACCGTCTGCATAGTTAGAAATAACAGCAGGAATTTTTCCACCAGGATAAAATGCGATCCATTGACCATCTTTCTTTCCACGTTTGTATAATCCTTCTTCCGTTCGATTATAGTCTTTTTTGGAAAAAGAAATGAATAGACCATCTTCTTTGCTTTCGCGGCGCACACGGTCTTTCATGATGCCGTAATCAATTTTTGATTTCTCTTTGAAAATCTTGTAATGCATGATGTCTTTTGGCTTTCCATTTTCGAAGTAGGAAATCCATTCCCCCACTTTAAAATTATCCTCGTAAAATCCGGTTAGTTTTGTTTTCCCGTTTTCAAGGTAGGACATCCATTTTCCGTTCATTTCTCCATTTTTGAACGTAGTGGTATTTTTGAGCTTGCCGTTTTCCCAGTAATTATTCCAGATACCGTCTTCTTTTCCATCAAGAAATGCACCTTCCATTAAGAGCGTTCCGTCTTCATACCACGTATACCATTTACCGGTTTTCAGGTCTTTTTCATACGAGCCCTCTTTGTACTTCTCTCCATTTTTGTAGAGGTAAGTCCATTGACCCGTTCGTAGTCCGTTGTCGTAGTGTGCGGTATATGAAACTTCACCTGTATTGTACCAATATACCCAATCACCGTGCTGTTGACCATTTAAAAATGTACCACTCATGTCACGGTTTCCATTGGGTAAATACCATGTCCATTTACCTGTTTTCAGTCCATTGTCATAAGTTCCTTGAACACTCATTTGACCGCTGTTGAAGTAGGAAGTTGATAACCCATGGAGGGAATCATTTTTATACGAACATTCCTTTTCTTTTATTCCGGTTGTGTAATTGTAGGACCATAAACTATCTTTTTTCCCACTTTTGAAAAATCCTTGCATCAATGTGATTTCTTGTGGGTTTTTCTCAGAGAACGGGCCGTTTTTCACGCCATTTTTATACGTGTAGGATTCTCTTAATTTACCGGAATTGAAAAAAGTCGTCATTAGACCCGTTCCATTTGTTATTGTCTGTGTGTTTAATGAATCGTTGAGCCAGAACGAAATAATTTTGTTCGTGTCATTTTCAATGGATTCAATGGATTTTGGTTTTCCGTTAGGGTAGAAATACTTCCACTCACCAA
>CANHQC010000013.1 GCA_947462695.1 Flavobacteriales bacterium
ATTGGTTCAATGAGCAAAAAATCCATTCTGGTGTTAATTTAACTAAGTTTGAGGAGGCAAGGGGTATTGCTTCACGTATTTTACCAGTATATTAAAACGTCACGCTATGAATAGGTTCTTATTTTATTTATGCACTTTTTTTGTTTTGACTTCCTGCGGGACTGACGAAGAAACGAATGACAACCAACCTGTAGAAACTTCCAGCGAAATTATCGGAATTGAAACACTTTTCAACGAAAAAGAATTTCCTGATCCTGTGCATTTAGAATTACTCAAGGAACTCAAAATTTGCAACACTGCTCAAAAGGACACCTCTAATTACCTCGATCCAGCTTGTTCACCATCGTTCTTTAAGTTTTTTCAACTGAATGAAAATGTTCCTGTCAAAAACGCTTTCATACTTCAAATAAAGTCGAAGGTTGGTGGGATTAAATTAAGAAGGTTGATTGTCTTTATGCGTGAAAAAGGAGATTTAGTTAAGGTAAATGGATTTGTAGCCAATTTAATTGGATTGCGTCCTACATCTTCTGGTCATTACGATTTAATTCTCCGATTTAATGATAATGTAGAAGGTGATATTATTTTTTACAATACTATTTTTAAATGGGACGGAAAGAAATATGTCTATGATTGCACTGAAACAATTGAGGGAACTGATCAATCTGGTCCATGGAGGCAACGAATAAAAGAAGAATTCAAGGATTCTGTTTCGAAAGACATTTATGCCACATTGGTTAAGAACCAAATGATTATCTAATGCGTCTAATTGTTGTTTTTTCAGCTCTTGTTTTATTTATTTCTTGTAGCGATCAATACACGCTTGATCCATTGCCAATTGAGCCGTTGTTGCATAATGGCAATAGTAAACTATGGGTGATAGATCAAATTCTGAAGGGTAAAAAAAATCTAGCACCGCAGGTCAACATGCAAAAAGATGTGCTTGTTTTTTATGAAAACGGAAGGTGTATGGTACAACCTATGTCATCAATTGGAGACATTGTTGGGAAAAAAGGTGATTATAAAGCTTATTCAGAGGACAGCACATTGACGCTTTATTTTAAAAATGAAAAATGGGATTTCAATCTTAAATTTTCTGGAGAAGACACTATTGTACTAGCGCCAAAAAAGTCATCAGATCTCCCTTACAAACTAGTGATTGTACCGTTTCCTGAATTTTAGTTTTTTTGAATTCTTAGTACTTCTGTTCTGCCTTCACAAAAAATCTTGGCGAAGTAAATACCAGTTGAGTATGCTGTTAAATCCAATTGATTAGAATAGAAATCCCCCATCTTTGAACCATTTATGGAATGAATTTCAACTCGATTTATAGGTTGATTTGAGGAAATTGTAATTAGTCCAGTTGTTGGATTAGGAAAGGCTGCTAGTGAAGATGACGTTTGTTCAGTAATACCAACTGGATCATCTATACGCGCAGCAATATCATCTAAATACAATTTAAAACCATCATTCGTTACATTGACAAATGCGATATATACTTGTTGGTTAACATAGCCCTCACCGCTTAAATTAATTTGACGGGTAGTCCATTCCACATTTTCTTCTTGAATATAACCAATCGTATCTGTAAAACTCAAAGGGTCAGCATTAGTGGTAGAAATGACTACTAAGTAGTCGTCAGGCCATGAAGCATCTTGCGAACGTGCATTCCATTGGATGAAATTTCCAAATGAACTAAGTGAAAGGGGAGGAGTGATTAACCATCTATTAGCTGTACCAGCTGGTTCGAAAAACGAAGTAGATGCAGCCACAGTATCATTAGGAAAATCAGTGTCAATTGTCGAGATCCATGCATTAGTATATTCAGCGACTTGTGAAGACGGGATGTTAAAATCGTTATCGATAATCGTATATGTCGAAGGAATTCCCTGCTGAAAATCAGTTGAAAGAATAATTTGCTGACCAAATGAAAGTGAGCATTGAAGCGAAAACAAAAAAATAAAATAGCGCATTTTACAACCTTAGATTACAAAAGTAACGAAAGGAGATCAATTGACGAGGAGAATAAGGATATCTTTAAATTCTTGGTAAAATAGGTCAAACTCGATTAAGCGCGATTTTAGAAAATGGTAAAGTTTATCGTGGTCATCTTTTTGATAGAAGTTGCCATCTTCAGTCGACCAATAAATGCGTGAAATAGCTCGACCATCTGGAAGTATATGATTCTCTTCCCAGTTGGTATTAATTGTCATTGTGGATTCCAAGACGCGTTTTAATTCGCACATTTGCTCCCAAATGATGGCCCGAATTCCGTCGTCTTTTGGTTGTATATCGAGACATAGTCGCGCGCCATTGCCATCTGCCTCAAGCCTGATGTATATGCCTTTAACATCAGAAGGATAGTTTAACCAATTCATTCGTCGTCCATTCGATGAATGAATTTTTTTCATATGGTCTTTAAAACCAGTCCAAAACGAAATATTGAGTAAACGATATTCTTCTTTTGATAACATGGGATAAAAATACGATCTTTTCGAAGATCAAATTATGTAACTTGTGTTACGTGAAATGACTATTGAAAGAGGTAAGTTTGTGAAAAATGTTTTATGATGAAAGGAAAAATTTTAGGGGTATTGATGCTAAGTGTTTTATCACTCGGATTTTTATCAAGCGTAAATGCTAGGAATACACTTCCAACGAGTTGGAGTCAAAAATCACCGATTTTTAAAGTTGTGTCGGCGAGTGAGTTTAAAACGTTAATGGAAAAAAAAGGAATACAGTTAATTGATGTGCGAACACCACAAGAAGTTGGAAAAGGAAAGATTGGTAATGCGAAGAATCTTGATTTTTATGGAGCTTCATTTAAATCAGAGTTGAATAAATTAGACAAAACAAAACCAGTGTTGATTTATTGTCAAAGTGGAAACCGAAGTGGACAAGCTGTAAATATGATGAAATCCATGGGATTCACAGAAGTTTATGATTTAAAGGGAGGTTGGGGTGCTTGGCCTAAATGATTTATTAAGCGATCTTAAAAGCGATGAGTGAGTCATCGCTTTTTTTATTCGTTAAGTATTGTATTTAACATAATATTAATTATAGGACAATTAATATTACGCTTTTCGAACGTGCACAGCGTTTGGACCTTTTTGTCCTGGCATTGTTTCGAATGTTACCTTATCACCCTCGGCAATTGGATCGATGATTCCGTTTATGTGTACAAATATATTCTCTTGAGATTGTAAGTCTTTTATAAATCCGTATCCTTTAGCTGAATTGTAATAAGACACTTTTCCTTGACGTACTTTCGACGATTCATCTTCCTCACGTTTTGGAACGCCAATTTCTATAGAACTTGCTTTAACTGATTTTTTCTTGGTTGGATCCGGCGGCGTATCAGTAATATTTCCAAACTCATCCACATATGCTAACATACTTTCCAAACCGCCTCCAGGAGAGCTTGCCTTTCTTTCCTCTTTTTTAAGCTGTTTGTCTTTACGCTTCTTGATTTTTAATTTTTCTTTTTCTTTTTTACTGAAGGTCTCTTGGGATTTTGCCATTCGATTCTTTGTGTTTATATTATGTTAAATAAAATCCTATTCCTAAACGGAATGCACACTGTACGAATGGAAACAGAAAAACAGGGAAATGCTCACTAAATCAATCCAGGAAGTCCGTTTTATTTAAACGGTTTACAAAGGTAAGCTAATTTTTCTGATGTACAAAGAGGTGGCTACTGATGAGCACTATTCTACGTGTGTCGAATCGAGCTCATTTTCCCAGTAATCATTAAGGATAGCCACAAGTTTTCTCGACATGTTATTAAAGTATCGCTTGGTACGGTATCCACTTACCCAATTGATTCCGCGAATGGCATTTGTGAAAAATATTTCGTCTGCAGCGAGCAAGTTTTGGGGCATGATAGCACATTCATACACTTTTATGCCATTTTTCAAAGCGAGGTTAATCACTTGCATACGCATTGTGCCTGCTAAACAGCCTTCTTCAATTCCAGGAGTATAGAGCACGCCATTACTTACAACGAACATATTGCAACTTGAACTTTCTAATATACCGCCATTATCATTTACAATCAGTACATCATCTAAATTTCGTGACTGTGCGTTGATGGCAGCCATCACATAGACTAATCCACTTTTCGTCTTGAAATTGGACAATACGTTTTTTTGTTTTTTAATTTCTGTGTACTGGTCAATTTCTAAACCCTTGGAATTCAGTTCGAAATTATTTGAAGGGTACGGATATACTTCAATAAAAAATGTGGCGTCATTCGATTCAGGCAAGTAAGCTCCTCCTGAAATCCTATCCAATGAAATTCTACACCTCCCCCCTTCTGTTATACCTGATTCCCTGCATAATTCAAGGATTCGTTCATGGAAGAACTGCTCGGTATAAAATACAGGTGTACGCATTTTAATTGCTTTCGCCCCTTCAATCATACGATGGATATGGTTCGATAAATTAATCGGCATACCGTTCATTATCCGTATGCTTTCAAACACGCCATCACCATAAACATGTCCTCTGTTTCCGGCATGTATAGTCGGCGAATCATTTGTTAAAACTGAACCATTATTATTAATGTACAGCATAATCGTCAAAATAGAAGATTCAGAAATTCTTTTCCTTTGTCAATATTAGTAAATAAAGCGAAAAGAATACCAAAGATTGCACCTCCAATGTGTGCGTCATGAGCAATACCAGAAGTGGATTTTTTATCTGCCCAATATTCAAATGCCAGATATAGCGGTCCAAATAAATAAGCTGGAATTGGAATAGGTAGAAAAATGAGCATCAATTCCATTGTTGGATTCCATACGATAGAGGCAAAAATTACAGCCGAAACTGCCCCTGATGCTCCTAATGAACGGTATGAAGGGTTATCCTTATTGCGCAGATATGGGATCAACGTTGCCGCCGCACCACCAAACACGTAAAGCAAAATAAACTTCGTTTGTCCTTGTGCTGCACCGAACTCCATCATCCATTGCTGTTCTAAAATTGAACCGAGAAAATATAACGATAACATATTGAAAATAAGGTGCATGTAATCAGCATGAAGCAACTGATGCATGAACATTGGCAGTATATTCTGGTGGTGTTTCATGTCAAAAGGTGAAAACATCCATTTGTTCATGAAACTTCTGTTTCCAAATGCATGGATAGAGATTGCGCTGGTAATGATAATTACAGCAAAAACGACAGAGATCATAAGTGCAAAAATAAGTTTATCTTTCCATAAAATTAAGCTATTCAAGGAAGTTCAGAATGAAAATGAACCATTTACCACTTTTATCGGTACTGTTGGTATTACTATCATGTTCAATACAAGAGGATAAAGCACCCGTTGCTGTTTTAAATGATCCAACCGTTTCCCGTAAGGAAAAACTTATTTATGTTCTTTCAGATGAAAACTTACTGAAAATGGGTTTTAGTTCTGAACAAATTCCCGCACTTCAAGCCTTTTATAAAACACGTAATTACGTTCCACTCTGGGTCAATGATTCCGCCGTTACTAACCGTGGTGTCGAATTGCGATCGATTATTGACAGTAGTTATTGTTTTGGCGTACCAAGAAACAGGTTGGTTCCTAAAAAATACCAATTGAAATGGATTGAAGAAGAGGTTTATTTGACTGGTAATATGTCTTTGATATACAGTGATTTGAAATATGGATTTATTGATTTTGAAAAAAAGAAATACAAGACAAAATCACTCACTGAGATTTCCAGATTGGATTCACTTTTGAGTTTAAATAAGGATAATTTGCTTGATTCGGTATTGTTAAAAGTACATGCCTCAGATACCAATTATCAATTTATGGCGAAAGGGCTTTATGCGTTTGCTAAATCCGTTAAAATTGATACGTTCAATTATGCGTTCAAACCAGAAAAAAATGATACAATTGCGTTTAAGAAAACAGCAAAAGCCTTTGTTAGGAGAGGTTTGTTAGCAGAGCAAAACGTCAGTGATTTTGCTCTATGGCGGGAATCGGTTAAAAAACTACAACGGTGGCATGGATTTACCCAACATGGACACTTCGATAAAAACACGTGTGCGGCATTAAACGAAAGCAATTACCGCAAAATTATTAGACTGTCAATTGAATTAGATAAACTTCGACAACAGGAAAAACGACCTGAAAAATATGTGCTAATAAACATCCCATCTTTTCAGTTGAATTACTTCTCGAGCGACACATTGCGCGCAATTCACCGAATAATTTCAGGAAAAGTGACCAATCCAACACCAACGCTTCGATCTAAGATAAATTCAATTGTGGTCTATCCGTTTTGGAACGTCCCCTACTCCATTGCTAAAAATGAAATCCTACCAGCGGTTAAGCGAAATGCGAATTACCTAAGACAAAATAACTATCGCATATACAGTAACGGAAAAGAAATAGACCCGCATCAAGTCAGTTGGAGAAGTATTCGCGGAGGATTTCCGTATAAAGTGGTTCAAGATCCAGGTCCAAAGAATAGCTTGGGAATAATTAAATTCGAATTCCACAATAACTTTTCGGTTTATGTACACGACACCCCCTCAAAATCACTTTTTAATTCAGATGTTCGAGCCTATTCCCACGGGTGTATGCGCTGTCAACAGCCAGTTGATCTCGCTAAGTTGATACTTTCATATGACTCTCTACCTTACAAACCAAATCCGTACACTGCTGATTCGTTGGACACCCTTATTCAGCGAGCGAAAAATTTCCCTATTCGTTTAATAGATCCAGTTCCAATTTTTGTTGAATACCATACGGTTACGGCGAGCAGAAAGGGAATAATTATCCATTTGGATGTGTATAAAAAAGAGGAAGATTTTATTGCCTTCATGGAAAAGTAACCAATTGTGTTGCTACTTTTGATAAAACTTATTTTCATGGAACTCATCATATCTCCTTCAGTACTTTCCTGTGATTTTGCGAATATTCAACGTGATGTCGAATTAATTAATGAATCAAAAGCAGATTGGTTCCATGTAGATGTGATGGATGGTGTATTCGTGCCGAATATATCATTTGGTTTTCCCGTCGTTGAGGCCATAAAAAAACATGCGAAGAAACCATTAGATGTTCATTTAATGATTCAGCAACCAGATAATTATATTAATCAATTTAGAGATGCTGGTGCAGATCTGCTAACGGTGCACTATGAAGCATGTACGCATTTACACCGCACAATTCAGGCCATTCATTCGGCAGGTATGAAAGCCGGTGTCGCAGTTAATCCGCATACTCCGGTTGACTTACTTCAAGAAGTTATCGAAGAACTAGATTTGGTCTTAATCATGTCTGTTAACCCGGGTTTTGGCGGACAAAAATTCATAAAAAATGCCGTTCTTAAGGTTGAACAAGCGAAAAACTTGATACACCAACGAGGATCACGCGCCCTTGTAGAAGTTGACGGAGGTGTAAATCTCTCGACAGGTAGAGAACTGGTTCTTGCGGGTGCTGATGCCTTAGTGGCGGGAAGTTTTGTTTTTGGCTCCGATAATCCGAAGCAAACCATTCAGGATTTAAAAGTGTTAAAAGCTTAGATGACTGATTTTTTCGTTGAGAAGTTCGAATTGGATTATCATTCAAATGAATTGATTATTCGATCGATTGAAGAGCAAGAAGATCATATGCCAACGGAAGTAACTGCTGTTTTTTCACACATCATCAATATGCATCACATATGGTTGGCTCGATTGAAGAATGGTAAGGCTGAATCAGATGCATGGGATAAACTACCTATCGCCTATCTGAGCGACTTAAATCGACACAATTACCTTGAAACGTTGCAATACATACAAGAATTGGAGAACCATACATTAAAGGATAAGTTTCCTTCTGATTCATCTGATTTCACATTAAATTCTGCTGATGTACTTTTTCACATCCTTCAACACAGCGCTTACCATAGAGGACAGGTCATTAGAGAGTTAAAAGTAAATAAGTTAGCTTTTCCTTCCATGCAATGGATTCCAATTGATTAATTTTGTGATGAGTAACGAAATTAAAACGTTGCGTTTCATTACCATGCGTTTCATTCTATGTATAGTTTTTTTAACCTCTTCGGTTGTTTATGCACAACTTGATACGCTCATGTTGAATCATGAAAAAAAACTTGAACAATTGCTTTCATCCTTGCGATCAGCGCAAACGAATGAAGATAAAATAAGTCGCAATGAGGAGTTGAAGACTTATTTTGCTGGTGTATTAAAATTACCTCAATCGTTTACTTATCCCTTTTCTCAGCTCAAATCAATTGGATGTATTGATAGTCCGGATAAGCAAGTCAGAATTATTAATTGGAATATTGAACTTGATGAGCAACAGCAATTGTACACCTGCTTTATTGTCAAATTTGATGTAAAGAAAAAAAAGTACAAGACCATTTTACTGACTGATAATCAGGAGAATGTAGGAATAAAGCCTGAGGGCGTTTTGGACGCAAACAATTGGTACGGTGCACTTTATTATAAAATTGTACCTTTTGATAAATTATCAAAGCCTCTATACCTTATTCTTGGTTGGGACGGGAACAATTCAATGAGCACGTTGAAGGTTATTGATGTCCTTTCGTTTAGTAATGAAAATCCGAAGTTTGGACATCCTATTTTTAAGATCAAAGATGTGACGTATAAACGGGTGTTTTTTGAACATTCAAAGAAAGTGACCATGTCGCTTAAATATGAGGAGCAATATTCACGAATTGTATTTGACCATTTGTCGCCTGAATCCCCTGCTTTGGAAGGATTTTATTCCTTTTATGTGCCTGATTTTACCTACGATGCCTTTGTCGCGCAAGGAACAAAATGGGTCCTTTATGAGGATGTTATTGCTGTAAATGGCCCTGGTGACGAAAAAAAGACGTTTGTATTTGTACAGAATCCAAAAACGGGCAAGTTGGAAAAGAAACCAATAAAGCGGAAATGGCAATCTCCAGAAGATCGCAATGCACCTGTGACGGGATTAAAGCATCAAGCAATGACTCCGGATATGGATGATAAAAACCCGGTTGAATTAGAAAAAAACCTGTCGGACAAAAAAGGTAAAAAGGATAAAAGAAAAGTGGGCGAAATGAGTACTACACTTGGTAATGGATCAAAAAAAGGCAAGAAACACTAATGTGTAGTCCAATTATAATCAATCGATTACCCTTTTTGCTCATTCGCTTAAACATCGTTACACCTTCTTGTTTTAATTGGTTAACTTTAAGAACTATCCTATTATTATGAATAAAAATTTATACATCGTACCTTACGACTTCACAGCTGTAGGAGATGCTGCGTTGAATTACGCGCTGTATCTTGGAAATAAAGTGGAAGTTGAGATTATTATTTTGTACATCGCAAAATCATCAAGTGATGCGGTTCAGGCAACTGCAAAACTTACTCAACTCATTTCTGCTCTTCAACCCCCAGCTTCTGTAAACTTATCTCATGTTGTGAAAGAAGGATCGATATTCGAGGACATTGCATCGGTAGCTTTGAAGAAAAATGCTCAGCTCGTTATTATGGGTACGCATGGCGCAACTGGTTTACAAAAATTAATGGGTAGTAATGCCATGAAGGTTATTTTGAGTACTGAAATTCCTTTTTTAATAGTACAAAAGGATACTTTACCAAAATCCATTAATGAAGTTGTTGTACCCATCGACTTAACCAAAGAAAGCTTACAAATTGTCAATTTAGCAGGTGATATGGCCTCTATTTATGGCGCAACTGTTCATGTTATTGGAGAAAAACAAAATGATGAACTATTGAGTCAACAGATGAAAAACCGAATTCTTATCGTTAAAAATCAATACGACGAAAGGAAGGTGAAGTCAGAGGTTGAATTCATGCCCCGTGGAGGATCGTACCAAAAGAAAATAATGAATTACTGCGCTCAGAAGCAGATCGATTTAATCGCGATAGCTTACCATTCGGAGAGTCTATTGCCGCAATTTGATACCTTTGCACAATCGTTAATCACGAATGACCAGAAAATTCCTTGTTTAATCTTGAAATCAAAACTGGCTTCGGCATTGTATTTTTAAGGTGAAGATTGGAAAAACAACCACACTCGTTATAAATCGATTTACAGATCCGGGTGCTTATTTAGTTGATGATGAAGGTAATGACGTGCTGCTGCCGAATAAGTACTTAACATCATCTTTGCAAGAAGAACAAGAAATTGATGTTTTTCTTTACAAAGATTCTGAGGATCGAATTGTTGCAACTACCGAAACACCATTCCTTCAGTTGCGTGAATTTGCTTATTTGAAGGTTGTTGATGTCAATGCATTTGGTGCTTTTGTAGATTGGGGACTTGAAAAACACCTGTTGATTCCATTTAAAGAGCAAATGGCAACAATGGAATTAGGTGGGTATTACCTTATCACATTGCAGCACGATGAATTGACCGATCGACTCTTCGGATCTGCAAAAATTAAAAAGTACATCGAACCGTGTGACGACCAAATGCTCATGGGACATGAGGTGAACCTCTTGATTGCAGATCGAACACCATTAGGCGTAAAAGTAATTGTCAATAACCGTTTTCAAGGAATTATTTTCCGAAGCGACATCAATAGGCCACTTAAAAGAGGCGAAAAATGCACTGGCTACGTTTCTCAAGTGCGAGATGATGGCAAGTTAGATATTCGGTTGGAAAAAGTGTCGCCTGAAAAATACGATGACGCAGCTTTGCATCTTATGCAATTGTTGAATGAGAAAAAAGAACTTCCATTTTCAGATAAAAGCGATCCGGATGATATTCGGGAGTTTTTTGGAATGAGCAAGAAAACATTCAAACAAGCGATAGGTAAATTATATAAGGATCGGAAAATTGAGTTAACTGAAACTTCTATCCGTATCGTTGAGGACTAAATCCCCCAGTTTTCTTTGAATCGAATGGCTTGCCTACGCGAGATTTCGATTTTTTCTCCTGTTTTTAATTCAACCATTAGTCCGCCATTAAACCACGTTTCAACGGATGAAATCCATTCAATATTAACGATGTGTTTGCGGTTTGCGCGAAAAAAAAAGTGGGGGTCCAGAAGTTCTTGAAAGCTGTTTAAAGACCTTAGCAACATGGGTTTGTTTTGGTGAAAATGTACTTTAACATAGTTGCCATCAGATTCAAACAATCGGATATCTGTAAGTGGGACAAACCAGCTTTTTTCACCATCTCGGATATATACTTTGTCTGTTATGGTTAGTTTTTTCTTTTCTAAGGGTTGTTCTTTAGCGCTGTCCCAATCATCTTGCTCGTCATGTAAAATTCTATTGAATGATTCCATTAATCGGCTTGGATTAATGGGTTTAAGCAAGTAATCAAATGCGCCAACCGAAAAAGCAGAAATGGCGTGATCCTCATGCGCTGATACAAAGATGACGTATGGAGGATTGTTTAATCCTTTCACGAATTCAATCCCGTTCATACCGGGCATATTTATATCAACTAATAAGATGTCTGGCTCAAGTGACGGCAATAATCTTTTTGCCTCTTCCCCACTCGATGCTTCACCAATGAGTTCGACCATTTCTATGGCTTGAAGAAGCATCTTAAGTTCTTCTCGCGCCAATCGTTCGTCATCAATTATAAATACGGTATGTTTTTTCATCATTCAATTATTGGGATGGTTAGTTCAGCGTGAACCGAATGATTTGAACTATTCAAGGTGAAAATAGCATTGTTTTGATAAAAATAGTTCAATCTTGATTTTAAATTTTGAATTCCAACACCTTCATTGCCAGGCGAGGAAAAGACACCCGGATTTGAAACCAGAATATGGATGTCGTTCTCTTGTTCAGTTACTTGAATGACCACCTTGCCTCCTAATGGCTCTTTTGCAATCCCATGTTTTATGGCATTCTCGACTAATAATTGAAGTGTAAATGGCGGTAGTGTTATATCGGTGTTTTTAACGTTTACAATCCATTCAACTTGAAGTCGATCTTCAAATCGCATCTTTTCGATAAGTAGGTAATTTTCTACCATTTTAAGTTCATCTTTCAAGCCAATTTTATCAAGGCGACCTGAATTCAATGAACTCCTAAGTAGTTCTGAAAGATTGGTAATTGCCATTTTTGCCTCCTCTGGATTTAGGGAAATGAGTGCGCGAATACCATTCAACGAATTGAAAAGAAAATGAGGATTAAGCTGACTTTTCAACTGATTCAATTCTGCCTCTTGCCTGGCTACTTCCAATGAGATGTTTCGAAAACGTTCCTGATAAGCTTGTCTAATGAAATGGTATAAAAAATAGATAAGGTTCCAAATAATAATAAGCACAACATTTCCAACGTATTGAAAAACAAATACTTTCCAATTTACCTTAATGCTTTTCTCAAACATGACGTCCTCAATTAATTCAGTAATAAACGTCATAATTAAAGCGGCAATTAACGAACGAATAAGTACGACAAGGATAAGACGGGTAGAAATTTGCTTGCCCCATCCATAGCGCTTATAGATTACATGTAGCGCATGAGTTGATATCAATCCGGCGAATACGGTAATGAAAAGTTGAGTGAACACCAAACTGGTCAGCTGAATGTCACCCAAAACCAACGATGTGAACAGTAAGAATAAAAAATAAACTGTCCAGCCAAGAGTTTGTGAAATCCAGTACCTTAAATTACCACGCATCTTGTAAAAATACATATTCAACTAATTTGTGCTTTCAAAATGAGTGAAAATCGAAGCACCACAACATTGATGAATACCGAAATATCTATACCCGTTACATTCGGACCACCTATCCTGTTTCAATTTTTATTATTTAAGAGAAAGTCGAGCAGTTTTCCACTGATTGTATTAACTTTGCCTCCCGTAGTTACAAACGTCCATTCATGTCAAATTCCACTAAATACGTATTTGTAACCGGCGGTGTTACTTCTTCCCTCGGGAAAGGCATCATTTCAGCCTCACTAGCAAAGTTGCTTCAGGCTCGCGGGTATTCAACAACGATTCAAAAGTTAGATCCATACATTAATATCGATCCAGGAACACTGAATCCATATGAGCATGGCGAATGTTTTGTTACGGATGATGGGGCTGAAACAGATTTAGACCTAGGTCATTATGAACGATTTTTGAATGTTCCAACTTCCCAGGCAAATAACGTCACTACAGGACGGATTTATCAGTCTGTCATTGAAAAAGAACGTCGCGGTGAGTTTCTTGGTAAAACAGTTCAGGTTATTCCGCACATTACGGATGAAATAAAGCACCGTATTCAGTTATTGGGTAAAGGTGGACAATACGACATCGTCATTACGGAAATCGGTGGTACTGTAGGAGATATTGAATCACTTCCATATGTGGAGGCTGTTAGGCAAATGATGTGGGAGTATGAAAATGACTGTATTGTTGTTCACCTAACACTTGTTCCTTATTTAGCTGCTGCTGGTGAATTAAAAACAAAGCCAACTCAGCACTCCGTAAAGCAATTACTTGAATTGGGAGTACAACCAGATATATTGTGTTGCAGAACAGAACACGAGCTGGATTTGACATTGCGTAAAAAGATTGCCAAATTCTGTAATGTTAGTATGAATGCGGTGATCGAATCGCGCGATGCCGATTCTATTTACGATGTTCCACTGCTTATGCAGACGGAAGAATTGGACAAAGTAGTCCTTGAGAAACTTGGTTTGCCATCGAAAACAACGCCCGATTTGACGCAATGGAAGTCATTTCTGGATCGATTGAAAAATCCAACAAAAGAAGTTACTATTGGTTTGGTGGGTAAGTATGTGGAGTTGAAAGATTCTTACAAATCGATCAGTGAGTCGTTTATCCATGCAGGTGTAGCAAACGAAGCTCGAGTTCATGTAAAATGGATCCATTCTGAGCGCTTAACTACTCAAAACATAACTGAAGAACTTTCAGGCTTGGACGGTATTTTAGTAGCTCCTGGTTTTGGTTCGCGTGGGATTTCAGGGAAAATAGAAGCTGTGCGTTTTGCTCGTGAACAAAACATTCCTTTCTTGGGAATTTGTCTTGGCATGCAGGTCGCTGTCATTGAGTTTGCGCGACATGTACTCGGTTATTCAGATGCGCATACCACAGAAATCGCTGAAGACAGCGCATATCCAGTGATCAGTATGATGGCTGAGCAAAAATCCATTTCGAATATGGGAGGGACAATGCGTTTAGGGGCATACAAGTGTCAGCTTAAACCAGGCTCAATGGCTTTTCACGCATACAATACGGATACAATCGTTGAACGTCACCGACACCGATATGAATTTAACAATGATTACCTCGCTCAGTTTGAACAAGCTGGAATGAAAGCAACAGGTAAAAATCCCGAAACGGGATTGGTTGAAATGGTCGAAATTCCAGATCATAACTGGTTTGTTGGAGCTCAATTTCATCCAGAATATAAAAGTACAGTTGCAAATCCGCATCCGCTGTTTGTAGCTTTCATTAATGCATCTTTGCAGTTTAAAAAATAAAGAATGGATAAAAATACCTTAACGGGTTTAGTATTAGTTGGAGTGGTCTTTTCCGTCTTCACTATTTTTATGCAACCCTCTAAAGAGGAACTTCAAGCCCAAGAAAAAGCAAAAAAAGAACAAGCATCGCGTACAGACAAGAAAATTCAAAAAAAGTCTGTCACTGCTCGATCAATTGCGTCTTCAACTAACAAAGATGAAGTGCGTCCGGTTGGAGAATCAGTTAAAGGCGAACTTGTTCGGTTAGAAAATGATAAATTAATTGTTGATTTCTCTACTAAAGGAGGGAAAGTGGCAGCTGTTTATTTAAAAGAGTTTGAGTCTTATCAAGACTATGCGAAACGTCCAGAAACTGATCGTAAAAATTCGAAACGTAAGATTTCCAAGCC
>CANHQC010000014.1 GCA_947462695.1 Flavobacteriales bacterium
AACTCAGTTATTAAGTGCCAGTGAAATCAAAATTTAAAGGAAGGAATGAAATATTTTTCAGGAAAAAGAATTATCTTTCCACTTATCTTGAATTTCAAAGATGATTCGTATGAAAAGACAGTTACTCATTTTAATGCATACCTTGATTGCTTCTTGCTCGTTGAGTTGGGCACAAGGCGATGGAATTTCAATCCAACTAGATGGCGCAGGTGCCGATCTTTCAGGTGGCGTACATTCCATTAATTTATATGCATCATCACCCGATTTAGCTGGTGGTATTTTAGAGGTTAAGTTTGTAGTGACGAACACTACCGGCTCGGATCAACAATGGAAAATTACGCGTAAAAAATTAGCTGTTCCATCTTCATGGGTTGATCAAGTGTGTTGGCCTCCATTGTGCTACAATGCTTCAGGCGACTTGTATAGCACACCAAATTCAGGTGGAAATCCGGCTCCAATTATTGTTGACGGGGGGTATACAACAACCGGTGGATTGAATGCTGAGTTGAAACCACGTATAACTCCAGATATAAACAGCGCAGCATACGCGATGTACCGCTATTACATTGCCGATGCAAATACTGGAGCATACCTCGATTCAATTGATTTAAATGTAAACTTTACGTTATCAACAAATACTATAAAGCCAAATCCTGTAATTTCTGTAAGCCCTAATCCTGCATCGGAATATGTAACGATTAATTTGGGACAATCAGAAAATGCGTCAGTGAAAGTAGTCGATGTACTTGGGAAAGTTGTCCATACGGATGTAATTAGTGGAGGTCAAAAAACCATTGCTCTTGGTGAATTTAAAAACGGAGTGTACATTTTGGTGATTGATTCTCCTGGAACAAAAACAATCAATAAGCGGTTAATCGTAAGGCATTAATTGCTAATCGAACAAGTAAAAAGATCGCGTTAGCGGTCTTTTTTTATGAAATAATGATGTCTTTTCGAATTTTTGGTTTAGTTACTGCAGTTTTCATAACGATATCTGCCGGTGCCCAAACTAATTTATTACCATTAGCTGATTTCTATAAGGATAGGTTGTTTTCAACTGCTGGAAAGCAACAGTACAATGGCTCCTATTTTCTTCCGGCATCCGAAACAGAAATTCCACTTCATGAAATAATTCGGGACTCAAGTAAGCAGTACTATGAATTTGGGGAGGTCATTTTTAAAAAGCACGTCATAGAAGCCAAAGGCAAGAATTATAGACTAAACATTTCTCCAATTCTCGATTTTACCCTTGGAAAGGATGTCAAGGATACATCCTCTCGTCGATTGTTTCAAAATACCCGAGGAATTTACATTGAAGGTGAACTGCTCAAGAATTTTTCGTTTTCCACGGCCATTGTAGAAAATCAAGCGCGTTTTTCACGGTACCAAACCGATTTCTATACTGCTTTAGGTGAATTATATACAAACCAATCTACAGGAAGTTATACCCAACAAAATGCGGTTGTGCCTGGGGCAGCCCGAACAAAACCATTCAAAGAAGACGGATTTGATTATGCGTTTGCGATGGGGAATATTCATTATCAACCGGTTAAATGGCTGTCTGTAACGGCGGGCAATACACCTTCTTTTATTGGTGCTGGTTACCGTTCACTCTTTTTGTCAGATAACCCGTTACCATCACCATTTTACAAGTTGTCTTTTGCAATTACTAAAAAACTTCAATTTCACTATTACAGGTCCCGATTGTTAAACCTCATCAGAAAACCTGTTAGCACAACCGTAGAATCTTATTATGAACCCAAGGGGCATTCAGTAAATTATATTCATTACCAATTCAACGATCACTTTTCACTTCAACTTATAGAGTCAATTACCTGGTCGAAAGGAGATTCTATCATTTCCAAACGTGTACATCCCCTTTTTTATAATCCGCTGCCTGTATTAAGTAGTTTAGTTCTGAAACAGGAAGAGATTAACACATTAACTGGGTTGCAATTCCAACTAAAGTTTAAAAATGCACCCCTCATATATGGTCAAGTTGGAATAGGAAATTTGAACATCAACTCAACATCCGGACAAATAGGAATGCGTTGGTTCGATGCGATCAAGGTAAAAAATCTTTTTGTTCAGATGGAGTATAATTTCTATTCATCCACGATTTTAGAGGGAGAGAATAAACGGTTGAATTTTAGTCACGGTAATGTATCACTTTCCCATCCAAAAGGAAATGGTTTCCATGAAGGAGTTTTGCGCATAAATTACGAATGGAAACGTATTTATGTAGACAGTAAAACGGTTTATTATTCCCTTTTTTCGAATACGTTGGGTGATTTGATGATTACTGAATCAATAACACCCGTTGATAAAGGACCACTCATTCATCAACAACTTGAAATTGGCTACCGAATCAATCGAAAAATGAATACGGTTGTTTTTGGAAGTTTGCTCGTTCGAAAAGATATGGTCAGCGAACCAACTCAATCCACTCTTTTTTCAGCTGGATTGCGAACTGCATTATTCAATCGATACACCGACTTTTAATGAGATTAGCGCTTCACATACTATTGATCATACTGCCTGTCTTTTCACATGGACAATCCGAAATAGGTTGGTTGGTTGATGAAGCTCCTGAAGACAGTATCCAACCATTAGCAGTGGATCAACATACCAGTGTTCGTCCGGCTATTCGATTGAAAGAATGGAAACATGAGCGAAATTGGTCGCTTACCCCAGCAGCGGATATGGCAATTCGGTTCAATTCAGATTTAGAATTTAAATCTGCTCTAGGAATAGCTTTTGAAGCAAAATGGAAGGAAAAATGGTACGTTCGCTTGCTTGGATTGCAGGGAATTGGTCAAAGTGATTCTGTTCTTGAGCCGAAAAGTTACCTCCGAAAAAATCAACCATTCGGTTACAGTTATTCAGAACTTCGTGGGCGCATTGGGTATACTCCAAATGAGGTGTTTCAATTCCAAGCCGGGTTGGATCACAACTTTATTGGCGAAGGAAACCGCTCGTTGTTTTTAAGTGATTATGGTGTCCCATCTCCTTTTGGTCAAATTCGCACACGATTTTGGAGGGTAGAGTATACCGTTCTTTATCAATTTTTCAGAGAGCAATTGAACGATCAATGGAAGCAAAAGAATGGCGCAACCCATCACATTAGTTTTAATGCCACGAAATGGTTGAATTTTGGTGTTTTTGAAACAGTAATATTTCAACCTAAAGACACATTGTTGAATAGGGGGTATGAGGTTGAGTATTTAAACCCGGTTATTTTCTACCGTCCACAAGAATATGCATTGGGATCATCAGATAATGTATTGCTTGGCCTGAGTATGACAGCTAAATGGCGCAAGCACACATTCTACAGTCAATTTATTCTCGATGAGTTTTCATTGACTGAATGGCGAGCAAATTCTGGTTGGTGGGCAAATAAATACGGAGGCCAGGTAGGTGTTAAAGGACGCCTTGAAAAGAACAAACATTATTGGTTTTATCGATTGGAATTTAATGCCGTGCGACCTTATACATACGCGCATTTAACCAGTGGCCAGAATTATGGCAATCAAGGAAGCACACTTTCCCATCCATACGGAGGAAATTTTATGGAGCTCTTAGCGGAATTTAAATTCAATTATGAAAAGTGGCATGTCGATGTCTTTACTTCTTATAGTTTACGGGGTAAGGATAAGGAAGCATTAAGTTACGGAGGAGACATTTATCAACCGTACACTCTTCGTCCGTTCGAGTACGACCATAAAATAGGCCAAGGTCAAGGGGTGAATCGTTTTCATATTTTTGTACGCATGCATTATCCAATTTTCAAGAAAACGGAATTGCGTGCGTTTATTGAAAACCATTTAAGTTATTCCACATACAACTCCCGCTGGCAGTATACTCCAGTAATTGGATTAAGAAGTTTTTTATGGAATGATTACCGCAATTATTAAAAAAGGCGACCGATTCTCTAGAATTAGTCGCCTTTTTACATAACGGTTTATGGTTATAGTCCAATGATATTGCGCAATTCAACTTCTGTAATGTTGCGTTTTTGTCCATCGGTGTTCAGGTAAGTTCGGTTGACCAATCGCCCATGAATGGCGACTTTTTTACCTTTTTCGGCATAATGCTCAATGAATTGCGCCATGTTGCCCCAGGCGAAGATGCGGTGCCATTCTTTTGTTAAGCGCGTAGAGCCATTGTTTGCTCGAAAGGATTTTTCTGTTGAAATACTGAATCGAGCTATTTTCGACCCATTTTCAAAATTGGTCACTTCAGTCATTGTGCCAATGCTACCGATTAGGGTAACGTGATTTCGGATAGTAGTTGCCATACTTTAGGTTGTTGATTACAAGATTATGATGTCATTTACTTCGACTTCTACGATGTGTTTACGCTCGATTCCTTGTCTATAAAACCGAGAAACCAATTTACCTTCCACGGCGAGCTGCATCCCTTCGGTGTAATGTTGATCGAGAATAGTCACCCATTTTCCCCAAGCGGTTAATCGGTGCCAGTAACTTTTCTTTTTTTGTTTTCCTTCGGAATCGAGGAAATGTTCGGTAGTTGACATGGTGAATTGCGCAATTTTTCGTCCATTCTCCAGTTCAACAAATTTTGGTGCAGAGGCTATTTTGCCAATTAAATTAACGTGGTTCATTGTAATAAAGAGTTAAATAAGCAGGTTACCCGAAAGTAGAGTAACCTGCATGAAAAGATGAGTTATGCCGCACTTGATTGGCTTGTTTGACGAGCGGAAAGCAGTAAAAAATCAGTTGCTTCTATTACTGTAGAATAGCGTTTCTCTCCAGATTTGGTTTCATAGGATTGATTGACCAATTTGCCTTCAACGATGATTTCTTGTCCTTTGCTTAACACGTTGTTCATGAGTTCAGCGAGTTTCCCCCAAGCATTAATTGTGTGCCATTGCGTTTTCTCTTGCCACTCCCCTGATTTATCCTTGTAGCGCTCGTTCGTAGCAATCGTAAAACGTACGATCGTATTACCTGTTTCAAAAGTGGTTAATTCTGGTTGTGTGCCTAGACGGCCGATCAAACTAACTTTGTTTCTTAATGTGTTCATGTGTACTTGTTTTTAGTTGAACTTATTTGTAAATCTTGTCCCATTCGTTTGGAACAACATTGCAAAATTCAACCCCCAACCAAGAATGAACCGGTTATTAGTCGTTTACTTTCGACTGTTTTTCCTTTGTAAGCAATTGTTGTCGAATAAGTATCTGAAAAAAAGGTAGTTAGGTATTAAAACCAGGCCGATAAATTAACAGAAAAAATAGTGGTGTTTTTGGTCGGCGAACCAGAAGAAGATCTAAAGTGCTGTCCACTTACGCTCATTAATTCTTTTACTTCAAATCGCAAGAAGGCATTCTCTTGAATTGCCAAAGTATAACCAAGCGCTGCTCCAAAACACTCAAACGGATCTTTGCCATTTATACTTTGTATTTGCACTCCATTCTCATCATTAAAATACTCCACCCTTGCTGCAATGAATGATTTATTTGGCAAAGTAAATTTGGAAGTTACATTGAATTGATACCAAGAAGAACTACTTCCAGTTTCTAAGAGCTGTAGCCCATAATAACCATTGATAGCCGTTGTGAAAAACTTGTCTCCGGTATACACCCAATACAGGTCATTAAAAATACGTGTTCTAAATGCCGGATTTGCTGTAGATCGTTCATCACCAACATACGTATTCCAATTAATCAACTGCTTTTTGGATGGTTTCCATTCTACTTGCGTTCCAATTGCTTTTGAAGAGTTGACATCCTTTAATTGCTGCCAGCCATTCACGACGGCCAACGCAAGTTTCAATTTGTTGTTCACTTGAAAGTTTAATCGAGCTCCACCTAGGTAATAGGGGACATATTCAGGCGCTAAACTTCTTGTATACATCAGTTGGTCTTTGCTCATAGCACTTTCGCTGGAGTAGGGTGAACTTAACACACCAGCTTCTAACCAAAGTTCTTTCTTTTTCAAGAGTTTTACTGAGGCGTTTGCTTCATAAAGGGCTTTTAATAGTCCTTCTTCCGCAGCATAATTGGCGTTCATGTATGTACCAAATGCAGGCATCATTTTCAGTTTAAATCTGTCACTTTTTACCTCGAGTGATAGATAAGCAAGGTTAACGCCAAATTGATTATGCTTGTTTGACGAAACGAAGTAAGGAATTTCACCAGATTCGGGTTGATTAATATCGTAAGCATAATAGGTGTCAATTCCTCCTCCGACATTAAATGTGATGGGATTTGCTTTAGATGAATCAGCTGTTTGGGCAATTACTTGAACACTGAATGAAAGTACAGCCAAGGCGAATAATGGTTTGATCATATTGAATTCTTTTAACAAAGATGACAATTTATTGAATTCAATATACTAATTCACAAATCAACTTAGTAAACGCTTTTCGGTTGTCAAGTTGCGGTGCATGACCACAGTCTTTTAAAATATGCCACTTTCCTTCAATTGAATCGGCAAACCGTTTTCCTGAGGTTACTGAAAACAATTCATCGTATTCTCCCCAAACGACATGTGCGGGAATACTTTTTATTGGATTATTTCCAAACCGGTTTTTCTCTGCTTGAAGTGTCGTTAAAAGGGCTCTTTTTTGCGCTGGAAAATCCTTAAAGTAAAGTTCAAATGATTGATTCAGTAATGCCTGTGGAACCTTAATTGATCGAAATGCAGCTAAGTCATACAATCGTTGTAACTGATTTGGTTGATCGAATACGAATAATTCATCGATAGTATGCACACCGAATTGACTACTGACTTTTTCTAATTCACTGTAATCAAACGTATGTCCTGGGCAGTTCGCAAAGATTACTTGTTGAATACGTTCAGGAAATTTAACACAGAAGTCAAGTGCAATGAATCCGCCATAACTCTGACCGACCATGGTCACTTTTTCAGTTTGAAATTCATTTAGAAGTAGTTCAATTGCCCTTGTTTGACTGTTTAGAGAAGCTTCACCAGAAAACGAACTTTTGCCAAACCAAAGCAAGTCGGGAGCAATTACAGTAAATTGTTTGGATAATGCCAGCATCTCTTCCTTCCAAGTTGTTGCAGCATCTCCACCAAACCCATGCAATAATAAAACCACCGGACCATTTCCACCTTTCCAAAAATGTATATTAAATCCATCTTTGTTCAATTGATAGGATTGAACTCCATGCCGACTAAGTTTGCGTTTGGTACTTTGTTGTTGCCACCGTACAATTTGACAACCTGAAAGGGCTATCAATGTCAACAGAATGCCTACAAACCTGTAAAGAAAAGCGAAACGGCGAGTCATTTTATAAACTTATTCAGATATTTGTTGTTTAAAAGTACAATGTTTACGGGAATCATAGAGACACAAGGAAAACTTGAAGCCATTCGTCACGAAGGAACGAATGTACATTTTACCCTTTCTTCATCATTTACGGATGAGTTACGCATTGATCAAAGTGTTGCACATGACGGATGCTGCCTTACGGTTGTTGATATCCAAGGTAAAAGTTATACCGTTACGGCTATTCAAGAAACACTGAATAAAACGAATCTAGGCCATTGGAATGTTGGTCATTCAGTGAATTTGGAGAGGTGCATGGCGGCAGGCGGTCGATTTGATGGTCACATTGTGCAAGGCCATGTTGATACAACTGCTGAATGTATTTCAATCAACGACTTAAATGGAAGCTGGGAATATACGTTTTCTTACATCGGAGATCAATTAACCGTTGAGAAAGGATCAATTACCGTAAATGGAGTAAGTTTAACGGTGGTCAATTCCCAAGCGAATCAATTTTCTGTTTGCATTATTCCTTACACCTACGAGCATACCAATTTTAATGAATTGAAAGTAGGTTCTCCAGTGAATTTAGAGTTTGATATTATTGGCAAGTATGTGGCGCGCTTGATGGGGCAGAGTTGTTAGTTTTTGGCTTACAGTCGTTGTAGAAATCTTAAAATTAAGATAACTTGTCATTCGATTAAAAAAGTTTATATTTGGGCAAAAAAAATTTTAGTACTATGACCAAATCACTATTAACAGCAAGCGCCCTGCTTGTTTTTTCACTTGTTTCGAGCGTTAATGCTCAAGAGGTAAAGCCTCGTCCATCAACGCTCCAAAAAATTCTTTTAGAGTCTGAAAAATTCCCGAAAAAGGATTTAGTTCTTAAATCATATAACGCGCTTCCTTTTCCTGATCAATACATTAATTTTGATCTGAAAGAAAAATCGTTCGATCCAAAAAAATATGTTATTACGAATGCTGATCGTGAGGCAGCTGGTAAATCAACAAGTAAAATGGCAGGATTGGGCAAGGCTGCTTTGTCCAGTGCTACAGGTGGAGCGGTAGACTCAACTGCTGGTGATATTCCACTTCAAATTGAAAAATATTTGAAAGAGAATAAAGTGGCGAAGCAAGTTGCGGCTAAATGGTTAGACATTCAAAATGGTAGAGCTCAGCTTGGGAATTACATGATGTCACGTGCTCTAGCTGGAATTTCAGAAGCTGAAAAAGCGAACATTGACATGGATACCTACAAAGCAAACATTCTAATGAATGATGTGGATCTAATGGCAAATTCATTCGTGACGGTCAATAAATTGTTTTTCCAAGAAAACGAACCGGTTGCAAGAATAGCTAGAGATCTTGCTATTGCTGAAGCACAAAAAATTACTGTTCCAATAGCTCAAGAAAACGCTATCAAACTAGCGAACTTAGCTTACGAAAAAATGAAAGAAGGGTATACTGTATTTGCTACAAGTTATTTGTATCAATTGGATTGGAATGCAGAGAAAGCAAAATTAGCGAATGACTATTTTAACAATGATAATGTGAATGCGCAGGCAGCTTTTGATACAACAAACTTGTTTAACCTTGTGTTCTTAGGAAAAGAAATGTCAACTGCTATCGTAACTTTCTCATTGAAAGAGAAACGTACAGAGGACCAAATCATCGAACTTGCAGTTAAGCGTGCATTGAATAATTCCATGGCGAAATTACAACGTAGCTATGCAGCTTTCCGTCCAATCTTCCCTTTAGCTTCGGCTAACCCATTTTCAGCAGAAATTGGAACTAAAGAAGGCGTTCAAAATGGAGATAAATTCGATGTGTTGAAACCAGAGCCAGGAAAAACAGCTGGAACGTATGTTTGGAATAAAATTGGTTCATTGTCTGTAGATAAAAAAGCAGTAGTTTGGGATAATGATGGCGATTCTGAAGAGCCTAAATTAGCTGAGGACGGAACTGTGATTGAAACACCAAAATTCACTCCTTTAAAAGGAAAAGGCAAAAAAATAAATTCTAATTGCTACATACGTTTAGCAGATTAATTGTATAAAAAATAAAATTATAACCATGAAAAAGTTATTCGGATCAATTGCATTAGTAGCGTTTACCATGACAGGATTCGCTCAAAAGGATGTTCCCGTTAAACCTTGGCTAGATGTTTCTACCAAAGAAGCATTTAAGCAAGGAGATGATGGAACACTTCAGTTGTATATTAAAATGAAAGGTTCTGATTACGAAGCATGTAAAGTTAAAGCAGAAAAAGCAGCGATTTACATTGCGATTTTTGAAGGATACGATGCGAATGTTGCCGCAAATATCCCAAAAACAGGACCGTTAGCTAAAGAAAGTGTTTACGATCAAAACTTAGCATATTTCGATGCGTTTTTTGCAGACGGAGGTAAATATAAATCGTACATCTCCAAGTGCGACAAGCACCCAACAATGATTGCTGAGATGAAGTTGGACAAAAAGACGATTGAAGCGAATTTAATCGTTACTATTCGTAAAGGGCAATTGGAACAAAGATTATTGGATGATAAAATAATCCAGCCTTTAGTTTCAAATGATGTGCCTCCAGCAACCGTATTGGTTGTGCCTGACGATTCTTATTTGGATAAGGGTAATTATTCGAAAACAATTGATGCAGGTGGTTATCCAACGACTGTATATGATCTAGTTAACGGAAGTAAAAATGAAGGCATTGAAACAGCTATTAATACTGTTGCAGCCGCATTAACTGGAGAAGGTAAAGGTTTAATGAAAATTGAAATAGCTGATGCACAAAGTGCTCTAGAAGTTGCTGATGCGGTAAATGAAATGTCATCAGGCTCGACTGCAAGGAAATTGTCTCCTAGTGAAGTATTAAACAATAAAGCAAATTGGGATTATACAATTAAATTGAATGTTAAAGAAGATGTGTCAGGAACTGCTCGTAACCTTACCATTGAAATGAAAATTGTTGATATGTATACCCTTACATCAGAAACGGCAAAACCGATAACAATGGTACTTTCTTCATCAGGTAATAGAAACCAGCAGATTGAGAGAGTTCTTAACGGAGCTATGGATGAATTAAGAACCAAAATCGCAACTAGCTACAAGAAAAAAGTTGATGTGGGGTTAGAAGGGAAAGTTAATTATTATATTTCTTCTAATTCAAAGGGTAATTTTAACACCGCTGTTACTTTAGCCAATGGTACTTCTGCAAAAATGGGAGATGTTGTTCTACAAGTTATTCGTAAGCTTTCTGACACAAAAAGCCCACCCCAAATTGATGGTACAGGAACTGATTTAACAAGAAGTTTTAAGAATGTAATCATTCCTTTTGAGACAATTATTAAAGATTTAGATGGTGTTGACATGAAAATTAAAAACACTTTTACAGATCTTGGCACACAAATTGAAGGTAAATTAAAAAGTTATTATCCAGCTTTAACTGTTACAACCGTCCCAAGAAGAGGAACAGTTGATGTTTATTTGAAATTTTAAAGAAGAATGTTATGAACTTTGGTCAACGCTTTAAAACAACTATGGTCATCCTTTCAGGGGTGGCCATAATTTCATCTTGCGCCACAACGAATCCAACTAACAAAATTGCTGGAAACGCTACGTTCACTATTGATTGTTATGGAACCGAAATGGATGGTTCTATTACACTTAAGTCGTGGGGTAATGGTCGAAATTATTTCGATGCAACGGAACAAGCTAAGAAAAATGCCGTACGTGAAGTTCTTTTTAAAGGAATTAAAACAGGTCAGGCTGGATGCCCTAAATCACCGTTAGTTATAGAAATAAATGCAGAGCAAAAGCACGAAGATTATTTTGCGGCGTTTTTTGCGGATAAGGGACCGTACACAGAGTATGTTAGTTTACAAGATGAACGAATTGCACACAAAGTAACGAGAGACAAAAAAGGTGCTCAAAATTCAGTTACTGAAAGTGCAATAGTACGTGTTATGCGTCTTAAACTTAAGAAAAAACTAGTTGAAGATAAAATCATATCTAATTACCAAGAATAATGAAAAGAGTATTTTTTACAAGTTTGATTGCCTTGTTCATATCAAGCAATCTATTCGCACAAAACACAGCTGGTTCAGCAGATGATGCTGGGCGTATTGCATTAAATGTGGTCGTTGTAGATAAGCTTAAGAACATGAATGAAGATGTGGAGATGGCGTTATCTGAAAAATTAAATGAAATTGCAACGACATATGCAACTGGAGGAAACAAGTCTAATCCACGATTCATCATCACTGCGAATGTACTTGAACAATCCAAAAGTGTTACGAATACGACACCTGTGATGTATGCGTACAACTTACAATTCAATTTCTATATTGGAGATGGTATTGAGGGTGTAAAATTCGAGACAACATCTGTAACAGCAAAAGGCGTTGGTAAAAGTGAACAACGCGCTTACTTAATGGCTTTTAATGAAATTGATGTAAGTTCAGATCAGTTCAAGAATTTCGTTGAGAATGGAAAGAAAAAAATCATTGAGTACTATAATGGTAAATGTGATTTTATCTTAAAAGAAGCGCAAACACTCGCAGGTCAGGCAAAGTACGATGCTGCTATTGGAAAGTTGTTCACTGTTCCAGAAGTGTGTAAGTCTTGCTACGATAAAGCAATGGATGCTGTTGGTCCTATTTTCAAGCAACAAATTGATCGTCAGTGTAAGTTAGATATGGCTGAAGCTAACGCAAAATGGACGGCTAATCAAGATGCATATGGTGCTGAAGCAGCAGCGGCTTATTTAGCTAAGATCGATCCAAATTCATCTTGTTATGCGGAAGCTAAAGTTCTAAACGATAAAATGGCGAAACGCGTGAAAGAAATCGATCAGCGTGAGTGGAATTTTGCGTTAAAACAACAGCAAGATCAAGTAGATATTGAAAAAGCTACGATTAAAGCTGCACGTGATATTGGTGTTGCGTATGGTGAAAATCAACCGGATGTTATTTATGAAACAGCCATATATGGTTGGTGGTAACTAGGTAATACCTTCAAATTAAAAAATGGGCTGTCTTATTCAAGACAGCCCATTTTTTATATCCACTTATTCTGTATCCTTCGAGCCATTACTTTTCGAAACCTTTTGATCACACTGTCTCGATCAGCCACGTTGCCACATTTTACGATATCTGTTCCAATGCACTGTCCATTGCGGTAGAAGATGAATTCAAAACTTACCGAAACTGCTTCTTCTCGATACATAGGAAAAAGATTGCCAATACTTAATGCTGTAGATAAGTCATCTTTACATGCCGATGGTTTAAAGCGTTTGTCATACCCTCTAATTGTTACCAAAATATAGGTGTCTACTCCTTTGGACTTAACCAATTGCTGCAGAGAATCTGTTGCAAGTAAAACAGCATCACTTCCCATTTTCATCATATTCAACGATGGAATTGCTTTAACGCCTTGTTGCGTAAGTAATTCAGTCAAATTTACCTCAAGGGTATAGCGGTCTTCTCCTTTGTCCAATTGACCAACTACCAATGCGTTTTTGATGTTCAGCTTTTCTGTCTGACTCATTGCTTGAGTGGCAATCATTAAACATGCCGTAATAAGTATCTTTTTCATCTCTTTAATTTAGAAAATTTCGCTAGCGATTGATCGAACCATCGTTGAATTCGACATAGTGTAATAGTGTATGCAGGGAACACCGGCTTCTTTTAATTCTTTTGATTGTTGAATTCCCCATTCAATTCCCAATTTCTCCACAGCCTGATTGTCTTTGCATGTTAATAATTCTTTTGAAAGTTCCTCAGGGAAGCTCACATTAAAGAATTTCGGCAAAAATGTACCGTGTTGAAGCGTTTTGATCGGTTTTATTCCTGGAATAATCGGCACATTAATGCCAATCTTTCTGCATTCATCAACAAATTCAAAGTATTTTTTATTGTCAAAAAACATTTGTGTCACAATATACTGCGCTCCTGCATCTACTTTAGCTTTCAGGTAGTTCAAATCCGTAGCCATATTCATAGCTTCGAAATGTTTTTCAGGGTAACCCGCCGCTCCAATACAAAAGTCAGTAGGAGCCAATTGTACATCATCCACTAAGTATTTGCCCGAATTCATGTCAGTGATTTGATGGATTAAATCTACCGCGTGCTCGTGCCCATCCTGATGTGGTCGGAATACACTTTCCGTTTTGATTGAATCACCACGTAAGGCTAGGACATTGTCAATTCCAAGAAACTGAAGGTCAATCAAGGCATTTTCTGTCTCTTCTTTGCTAAATCCACCGCAGATTAAGTGAGGAACGGCATCAACTTGGTATTTATTCATGATTGCTGCACAAATGCCAACTGTTCCCGGTCTTTTGCGCATCGCAATTTTTTCTAACAAGCCATTCTCACGTTCCTTATAGATGTACTCTTCACGGTGGTAAGTGACATTCACAAATCTTGGGTTGAATTCCATCAACGGGTCAATTCCATCAAAAATGGATTGAATACTTTTCCCTTTTAATGGCGGAAGAATTTCAAAGGAAAACAACGTTGATGTTGCTTGCTTTAAGTGTTCAATGACTTTCATAATTTTAACTAGAAGTGCAAAGATACGTTTCTTGCACACAAGGTAGAAGGGATTTTAGCGCTTAGTCATCAGAAAATGAAGCCATTCAAGGTCTAGTGCAGTAGTTACTTTTATATTTTCTTCATTTCCTTGTACGAGATGTATGGGGAATCCAGCCTCTTCAACTAGGCCGGCATCATCTGTAATACCATCATGATAGTCTTTTGAGTAGGCTGATTTTAGCATTTCAAATCGAAAACACTGTGGAGTTTGAACAGCACAATAGTCATCCCTTCTAACGGCTTGAGATTGATCAGCAACTATTTTTCGTAAGGATTCTTTTAAAGGTAACACAGGAACTGCTGTTCCGTATTTGATGACTCCTTCTTCGCAACGTTGTAGCGTTTCTGCACTGACCAAAGGACGCACGCCATCGTGAATAAAAACCAACTCTCCCTCGCACTTTGTTAATGCCTGTTGAATGGAATGAAAACGTTCTTTTCCTCCTTCTACCAATTCGTGTTGAATGGTGCAGTTGAGGTCTACTAGGATTTCTTTCCAGAATTGATGCCAATCAGCGGGTAAAGTAATGATCATTTGAGCGGTTGGATCGAAGGAATGAAACCGCTCCATAGTATGCAATAAAATGGGTTTACCGGCGACACTAATAAATTGTTTTGGAATATCGGATCCCATTCGCTTGCCAATTCCACCGGCTGTTATAATGAATGTTTTTTTCACGAGAAGCGCTTTAATAAAACAAAAAAGGTTGCTGGAAACCAACAACCTTTTGTATCATTTTCCAAATCAATTA
>CANHQC010000015.1 GCA_947462695.1 Flavobacteriales bacterium
ATGTTGCCGTTTGAAAAAGTATTGCAACTTGGATTTTGAATGTTCACTGAAGCAATCGTGCTACCAAAACCACAGTTTACAGGACTATACTGGTAATGTCCATCTTGTTTGGTACCCATGTAACTTCCCCAAGCAATTCCATTATTTGGACGGTTAGATGAAAGATTGATGCAGTTGATAAAAATCCCTTTACTTCCAACCGGATTAACACTGTCTTTTTTGACAATATAAATCAATTCTAATGAGGCATCATTGTCCATGTTTACGATGTGTGGTGTACAGCCTAAGTTTACACCTGTTCGTGTTGCGTCTATTTGCGAAATTGAAGATGCTGTAAAATCGATTGCATGTAATTTATGCTTGAATACCCCGGCTTCATTGTACGTAACTGATACAACAGCCTCATCAATACCATCGTTATTCAAATCTATTGCATTTGCCGAAGGGTAAGAGAATACGCCCAAACTATCTTTAAACGCGATAGTACCTGTCAATCCATCCAACATGACTTGGTAGAAATCTGAGTAGGAAGGTGCGATTCCTTTATATAATAACACAAATACATCCGGCGTAAGGTCCGCATTCATTCTCCCGATAACAGGAGCCGCAGACGATTCTGTACCTGGAATAGTTGTCGACCATGCTGTTGTCCAATTGTGCCCATTGATCTTGGTAACTTCACCTCCAAATGACTGAATAAAAATACTTTGTCCTTGATCTGCACGCGCCACAGAAGCCGGCGCAATGTATCCACGTGAATTATCGGTGGCAAGAACAATTGAATTCGCTAATGAATTGGTTTGAATCAAGTCAGTTAAGGGACACGCATAAAAATGTCCACCTAAGTTTTCACCACCTGTACCGAATAAAATCCACTTGACACCATTGCCCTGCACCTCAGCCACAATGGGTGAACAATAGATTTCTGCGCTGTCGGGGACTACCGCTTTAGCAATTAAATTACCAGTTACCGCATTGACAACCATCAAATGGCCAGGAGGACGATTGGTTTGCCACACAGGAGCAGCATGATCGCCCCCATTAGAAACCAAGATGTCTGGAATTAAATCACCGCTTACATCAGGAATGAACTGTGGATTGTAGAAATTGTATAAGCCACTATCAACAGGATTTGAGGGATACGGGAAATAATCCCAAAGTAAATTACCGTTTGTGCCATTTAGCGCGAGTAATTGCGCTTTACGTCCAGAGATGAACACATCTTTTACACCATCGCTATTGATATCTTGAAAAATAGCACTTCCGAATACCTCATCCCGTGCAGGTCTTTTCCAGAGCAGTGATCCATTCAATCCGTTCATGGCAATAATTCCATTTGGATGCGCAATACCATCCAGTCCTGCTCCTACAACAATATCTAACGTACCGTCGTTGTTTAAATCACACGATCTCGGTGAGGATAGTGACTGAATAGAGTCTGTAAAAGACTGCCAGTTTGGCACTTGAGCAACAAGTGCAAACGGCAAGCTAAATAAGAAAATAAGTACGTAAGACTTTCGCATAGTTTGTTGAATTTCAGCCTAAAAATAACTAATTAGAGCATGCGTAAAAAGGAAAATTAGTTCGGAGTGATGTTAAAAAGTTGTTAGAACAGCGAATAGATTTGTTCAACGATGAGTAAACTGTATTTTTATGCTGCTTATTTAATTGAACATTATGGAGAAAAAACAAGAAATTACTCAACGATTTATTTTGGTTTCACGCATTTTGCTGGCCATTTTGTTTTTATTATCAGCTGTTGCAAAATTGTATCCCTCGCCGCATTTTGCGCTAACTACTTTTGAGATGAAGCAGTTAATTCCGATGGGATTCTCTGAAACGAGTGCAGCGTATTTTTCACGAATCTTAATCGGGTGTGAATTGGCGTTAGGCATTCTCTTGCTGCAACGCCATTACTTTAAGCGCTTGGTCTTACCAATGTCTTTTTTAATCCTACTGATTTTTTCAGTTCACTTAACCTACGAAATTATTGCCACAGGAAATTCCGGAAATTGCGGGTGTTTTGGTGCATTGCTGCCTATGACCCCTTTGCAGGCAGTGATTAAAAATGTTATTGCTATGGCCATCATTGGTTGGGTCTATTGGAAATCTTCAGTCAGTGAAGATCGATTGAATTTTTCAACGGTACTTTCTATAACTTTTGCCAGTATCCTTGCGGTATTCCTTGTTGGACCTATGGCACAAAAAACAACAGAGGTAAAAGAAACAATTGAAGAAGAATTGCTCGTTACTGAATCACCAACGGGTAGTGTCGATACGCTTGTTCATGAAAGAACGTCAACAACAGTCATTGAAGCAGGCGGTAAAAAAATAGAGACTGAAGTTAAAGAGGAAATTAAAGATGAGCCTAAGCCCAAGAAATCGGGGTTTAAGTCCTATTTTGCAGATATCGATAATGGAAAAAAAGTCCTTTGTTTCTTTGCTCCAGGATGCGATCACTGCAAAGAAACGGCGAAAGAATTAACGCAACTGAAAAAACAGCTCAAAGGATTCCCTGATATTCGAATCATCTTTATGGATGAAGAGGCCAACTTAATCCCAACGTTCTTTGAATTTGCAGGATCCAAATACCCTTATGAAATTATTGACGTGGCTTCTTTTTGGCGTGTCTTGGGTGGAGCGAAAGATACACCTGGTGTTCAGTATTTCTGGAATGGTAACCTGATTAAGGAATACGATGGAATCAATGAACGTGCGTACAAGCAGGCAGAGTTTAAAAAACTTGTCCAAAAAACGTACAGTGAATTAAAGTAATTTTCGATAACAGTTCTCATGAAAACGCCGGCTTATAAGTTGGCGTTTTTTATTAAATCAAAATGACCAGAATGTAAACTACTGATTAAGTTTAAGCTCAATTATTGCTTAACTTTGAGGAAACAGTCGTTTATGCGTTTACTCCAGCTGGTCTTTTTACTCACCACTTTTTCTGTGTATGGACAATTAGACCCACTATTTTTTGGAACATACAAAGATCAGCTAGGTCAGGAAGTGTATTCCATTTATACCATGGATGAAGTGGCTGAGGATTGTTTTCTTGTCGACTATCAACAGTTTGAAAACGGTCAGTTGATTCGCTCCAGCTCTGGTTATGGCCATTGTGATGGACAGAATGGTCACATGGAAATTAAGTTGATGGATGAAAATCAGCCGCAAGAAGTGGCATTTCAGCTGTCCGACGATGAATCGAGAACGATGACGCGGTATTTCTCCTCAGGTGAAAAGCGGACGTATTTCGCATCCAGTTCTGTTGAAGTCAGATCGGGCGATTACGAAAGTGAGTTGTATTATCGTCGCACTGATGGTGTGGAACTTACGTTTCGATTTAACGAGGATGCTGGATCATATACCTTTTCAATTTATCAACCGGCCTTGGGTGATTGTAAAGGGGGAGAATATTCAGGAAAGCTTCAACCGGTTAATGAAGAACTTACGGAATTTACCCATACACCATTTTCAACTTGTGTGATTCGGTTGCTCGTTTCCAAGGATATAATACAACTTCAAGAGAATGGTGCTGAAGGATTACACCAACATTGTTCTTCTTGGGCAGGCACCTTTTTACTCAATCATTAACCGACGCCATGCCTAAATCGTTAGTTGCTTTTCCATTGATTTACTTTTGTATTGATGCCTATCTGCGTTCGGATGTATTGGGATCATATTCCTCCCCTCAATTACTAATGTATATCGGTTCAATAGCTGTTTCGGTTGGATTTTATGTATTTGTACTTTTGCTAGCCAATCGATTACAGCACCGGAAGGTTCTCTGTTATTCCCTACTCATCGGTTATGCATCCTTAATCGTAATCGCAACGATGGGCTCTTATAGTTTTTACTTTTTCAATGGGTTCTTCCCAAATTATTACACTTTCGAATACTTCAAGAACGAACCTGAAAGCGCGTTTGTCCTTGTGAAGGATAGTTTGCGGTGGTACGAAGCACTTGTTTTGCTCATCGCTGTTTTGTCTTTGTTCTTTTGGTGGCGAAAACAAACGAAAAAAAGCTGGAATTGGAATTCATCAACAGTCATAGGAAGTTCAGCCATTGTGCTTCTTTTCGTTTTCAGTGGCTTCGTATGGAAGGTTAAAAAGTACGATCAGTGCCTTGTGGCAGATGTGAATTTTGCTGCGGATATTCATCGGCATTTTTGGGAATATGAGTCCAACCGTTCGTTTAAAGGAAAAGGTCTTGGTGTTAGAAATCCTATTCAGCTCAAAGAAGTTGTAAGTGGCGATTCACTAAATGTATTGGTGGTGCTATGTGAAAGCCTTCGTAATCAAAACCTAACAAGCTATGGATACGCTAGGGAAACGACTCCTAACTTATCTCGATTTATCAGAAATAATCAAAATGAGGTATTCGTTTTCAAGCAACCTTACACTGTTTCCTCGACTACTATGTTGGCTGTACCAGCTGTGCTGAGCGGGATTGCTCCTTACCAAGACAAAGCGTTATTTTATAAGCAACCCTTGATCTGGAGCTACGGAAAGGCCAAACAAATGGCTACGTTTTTTCTTTCTTCACATACCATGAAATGGTACCGTTTCGATAAGTTTTATCAGAACGAACCACTTGACTATACATGGAACAAGGAAACAAGCGGTATTCCGTTTTACAATGATATGGGTGTAGATGATAAATACACCATTTCTGCACTCGTCAATCACCTTGAAAGGTTAGAGGAAAAGCGGTTCTTTGGAGTTATTCAATTGAATGGGACGCATTATCCTTACCATGTGCCTGAGGAGATGAAAAAATGGCAAGGACGATTTAGTGATGAATACGACAACGCCATTCACTATATGGATCATCACTTGAAAAACGTATTGGACTACCTTACTACGAGTGGTAAACTGAAAAACACAGTAATTGTTTTCACCAGCGATCACGGTGAATCACTTAAAGATCACGCTAATATTGGTCATGTTGACAGTTATTACAAAGAAGCGATTTCAGTTCCTTTGATCGTATACATTCCAAGTGAGTTGCAGGATAGAGTCGACATAAAAACACTTCGTTCAAATCGGTATAAGGTGACTTCTACCATTGATGTTGCACCAACGATTGCGCATTTACTTGGATTTAAAGACCATCACAATACGCAGAAGTTATATCAACATTATTCTGGGTTTAGTTTGTTTGATTCTATTCCAAGAAATAGAGCGGTGATTACGATGAATAATAATTCTATTGCGCGATTTAATGTAGGGATATCCTTAATTGATCATCAGCAACATTACATTTACCGTAAAAACATTGTTCCTAATCGAGAGGAATGGTATGCGCACAAATTGGACAAAAAAGAATCAATGAATAAATGGTCCGTCAACAAATGGCGAGCGAGAAAATGGGTAAAAGAGCAGATAAGTAAATATCCTGAAGCAGCGCGTTACCTTTCGCCTAGTTGTCAATGAGTTAACGAGTTTAACTTGATCGTTTCCGAAAGTCGAAGGGTGTTTTGTTTATCCCACAATTGAAATTCTATCAATGGCTCTATTGAATTCCGCTTTAGTTCAATGATTCCAAAATGATTCTCTCTTACCGGTTGACCTACACGAAACTCATTCGGGCAAGCGAACTTCCATTCCTCTGTCAAACCACTGCTTGTTAAATCAAATAAATCGTATGCTCCCGGATTGGGTTGGCGCGATAACTCTCCGTAATGCACATCACCTGAAATGAAAACAATGCCATTTGCTTTGGTAGTGCGAATCAGCGTTTTCATACGTTCCTGTTCATGTGGAAAATTAGCCCATGTCTCGTAGCCATTGTAGGCTGTTCCAAATTGGGTGCTCGAACAAATAATTCGGATATCCGCAGGTTGTTTTAATTCATTTTCTAACCAGATCCATTGTTCTGTGCCAAGCAAGGTGGAATCCCCTGATTGGTATGGCGCATAGTCGATGTCATAAGTGAAATTCCCTGCATTGTGCGTTTTCTTATCGAAAGAGAGCAAATTATCTCTAAATGTGCGCAAATCAAGAAGCAAGAATTGAATGGTTAGGGAATCTATCGTGAAATACTGCGTGGTATAGATTCCGTCATGCGTCCATCGGTTACTCGATTTAGGTTCATCGAAGAAGCGAAGCATGATTTTCTTTGATTGTTTTTTGCAGGGGTAATGCCTACCTGCGTCATTTTCACCGTAATCATGATCATCCCACGTAGCAAGAATAGGCGTTGTTGATTTTAACTTTTTAAAATGACTATTTCGCCCAAGTTTGCGGTATTTTTTTTTGAGGACACGCATATTTCGTGTGTCTCCGTATATATTGTCACCGAGGAAAATAAAAAGATTAGGTTGGTGCGTAACCACTGTATCCAAAATGGATAAATCTTTGTCCTGATGGCCACATGAACCAAATGCAATTCGGATTGATTCTGTTTGACCGAAAATGAAAAACGGCAGTAGAAATACTGCCGTTAACCCAATTATGTTTCGCGTATTCATTGCTGAATTGCTTTAGAATGTGCGTAAAAATTAATGTTCATGTCCACCTGGACCATGCGCATGTCCGTGGGCAATCTCATCTGATGTTGCTTCGCGAATATCTACGATACTTCCCGAGAAATGCAAATCTTGTCCGGCTAAAGGGTGATTAAAATCCATTTTGATCATTTCAGAAGTCACTTCCATGATTTTTCCACGAAGCTGATTTCCTTCACTATCCGACATAGGAATTAACGATCCAATTGAAAAGTAAGTAGCATCGAACTGGCCATTTTCGTCGTGGAATACATCTAGCGGAATCATTGCGATTTGCTCTTCGTTCGAATGTCCGTAAGCATGTTCAGCAACAATGCTGAAATCGAAAGCATCTCCTACTGATTTACCTAAAAGATTTTCTTCGAATTGAGGAATAATCCCTCCAACGCCATAGAGAAAAACCATCGGTTGTTCTGCGGTGGTAGCCTCAATGTGTTCGCCGGTTTTGTGGTTGGATAGCTTGTAATCCACCGAAACAACCATGTTTTCCTGAATTGTCATATTGAATAGTTTAAATCGGCCCTAAAGATAGGCATTTCAATCCAACGGTTCGTCAAATGGGTCGATAAAAGGCTCAGATCGATGAATCTCCGGTTTTTGCTGTTCAATAGGGTATTCCTCAGGAAATGGTATTCCAGGATAGTCTGGAGGATAGGTGATTGGGTAATCCTCTTTGCGTTCAGGAAATTCTCGGGTTGGTCTATGAGGAATTTCCTTTCGTCTTTTAGGTTGATTTTTCATATAAATGTAAATTGAGCGTGTTGATCAGCAAATGGGGTGATTTCCTCTTTTCGTATTCGACTTGTTGGCGACTTAATAGGTTCGTGTTGAGTGTATTTCTCTAAAGTAAGGCGAGAGAGTAAATAACAAACAGTGGATTCTGCACCTTGATTGAGGTTTATGTTGGATTCTTCCAAACCATCGTGACAACCACCAGTTTCTGAATTGTAGACCAGTTGATTGAGGTGATTGTGTCCAAGAAACCATTGAAATGTCAGTTGCATTTTACTGAGGTAATAACCGCGATTGAATAGCGTGTGAAAGGTGTCTAAAGCCAGAATCGTGTATGCCACATCAATGGGTTGATAGCCACCAATCGCTTTTTCGTCGGAAGTTCGATGGTGCCACCCTTTATTTGAAATCGGATTAAATTGTTCTCCGTCAAAAAGATGGTCAAGTAAGAATTCAAAGCTCATGTGCGCAATTGTTTTAAAAACCGGCATTTTTGTTCGGTGATAAGCCAATGCCATTGCTTCTGGAAGTACACCATTTCCATATGTCAATTGATCTTCAAACCAATTCCAGTGACCTGATTTAGTGGACATAAATGACTCCTTTAGTTCATTCGCCATTTTTTCTATACGGAGTACATAATCCGAATTATACGTGTAATCCAACAAGTGATGAATTCCTTTGATGTGAAAAGCTAACGCTCTTGGGGATGACACTTCGTGGTCATTTTCCAAGTAACATTGTAGGTTACGCCATGCCTTTTCTATCAAGCGCTTTGGAAGTAGTTCATGAATAGAAAGCACAACCCCAAGTGCCCACACTGCACGTCCGTTGGCATCCTCCAGATTTTCCTCTTTATTCGATAATGAATAGTTGCCATTTTCATCCACGTAATTGATGAATTGACCATTTTCGACCTGGCAGTGACTTATAAATGAGAGAAAGCGATCAATGAAAAGAAGGACTGATGGATCTTTTTTTAATTTCACATACGCACAACATGCAATAAGTCCTCGGGCATTATCATCCAATGTATATCCTGAATTTTTATCTGGAATTCCATGCGGTGCAAATTGAAATATTCCATGTTCACCCATGAGTTTGTGTAGGTGTTTTAGTCGAATAGGCGGGAGGTTTCGAACGTTGTTTTTGTATTTTGAAGGAAGGATCTTTAGGTAATTTATTGCGACATTTTGCCATTCAGTTGGTTTCATGTAATGAAGTGCTTCGTTTCGCATGCTTTGTCGCAGTTGTTGATCGCTAAGCAATTCATTCAAATGGAATCCGAGTTGATCGGGGGATTCAAAATCAATAAGTCTTCCAGCTCCTGTAGATAAACATTCTGTGGCATGTGGAATAGATGTAGCAATAATTGGACACCCACTGCTCATGGCATAAGCAAATGTACCGCTTACTGCTTGGTGCGGATCTCTTGAGGTAAAGAGGTAGACATCTGTCACCTGAAGCCATTGTAAAAGTTCCTCATTGGGTAGGAATTTATTGACGAATTTGACATTATTAGACAGATTCAATCGGTAAATAATGCTTTCCAAGTAATTGCGGTATTTTTCGCCTTCATGCTTGACTACCTCAGGATGTGTTTTCCCGAGAATTACATACATCACATTCGGGTATTTACGAATAATTGCCGGTAAAGCCAAAAGGGCTGTTTCGATGCTTTTGTTCGAACTTAATAGTCCAAAAGTGGATAGAACAATTTTGTCTGATAGGTCGTTTAGTTCACGAAAACTTTCCGGATTTTCTGAAATCATAGGGTGCGTTCCATGCGGTATGATTGTTATATCCGATTGAAGTACTTGATAAGTTGATCGTAAAAGTTCTTTTGCGTGATTGGTCATTACAATGCATGCAGATGCGTGATCGGCCAAGAACCGCACAAGCTTGTACCTTCTTGCTTCAGGATTAGGTAGAACAGTGTGAAAGGCAATTGAAAATGGACGCTCCAGTTTCCGAATGAATAGTTTAATCCAACTACCATAATCTCCTCCAAAAAGTCCAAATTCATGTTGAATCAATACGTGCGCGATGCGGTCATCCATGTTGATTTCCAGCGCCATTTTTTTGTACGCCTTACGGTCAAAAGCATTCAGCGTGAAAAGAACATCCTGGTCATATTCATGTCTTGATGCACCATTTTCAATGGCACAAATCTTTATTTCAAACTCATTAAGGTACGAGACTTTCAATGCTTGAACAAGGTCATTTGAAAACGTGGCGATTCCACACTCCCTATTGGGATAAGAAGTCAAAATGAGTAAAATAGGTTGTTTGTTGTTGTTCATTCGATGGTAGATAAAAGGTTAGAAATTAATTGATTAAGTGATACGCTTGCCACAGCTACGACGCGATCTGCAGCGCCATAATAGATGTATAATTGGTCATTTTCAGCATATGTACTCATTGGAAAAACCACATGTGAAGTAGTCCCTTTGCATTCAAAGTCTTGATCAGGAAAAAACAATGGTTCTGGTAAACGTGCAATTTCACGGGTAGGGTCGTCTATATCCACTAAAGCGACTCCAGCGGAATATATATATCCCTCCGCTGAATCCTTGACTGCGTGATAAATGATTAGCCAACCATGAGGTGTTTCGATGGGTGGACATCCGGCTCCAATATAACTTGATTCAAAATCGTATTTTCCTTGCAACACAATGTATTTTTTTAGGTTAGCTGAATACGTTTTCCAAAAGGCGTAGTTGAGTTCGTCGAAAGAGTTGCAATAGAATAGTTGTATATCTGGATAAATTCGATGCAGGAAGGCAAATTGACCATTTATTTTCCGTGGAAACATGACAAGATCTTTGTCCCAAAGCTGCATGTTTAAATACATGGAGGGAGTTGTTCGGTGGTGAAATAATCGACCAAATCGGTGATACTTTGGATTCAAGTCATCGCATAAGTTCAAGCTGTGTTGAAAATCTTCGTAGGTCATTTGTGGGGTAAGGATGCCCTTTCGTTCAAAAGCACTAAAATCTGTAGTTGTTATAAGTGCTCCTCGGGCTGTTACTCCATCATATGCGGTGAACGTGATGTAAAACACTCCGCCTAGAAAAACAATTCGTGGATCTTCAATGCCCATTTTTTCTGAGGCTTCAGTAGGAATAAGTAATGGAACCGATTCTCGGGATAGCACGTGCGTTGGGTCAGCCAATACACACTTTCCCAAAGAAGAAACATTGTCTTTCGATACTGCCCGGTAAATCATCCATAGTTCATCTTTATACCGGATAACAGCAGGATTAAAAACCCCTTTGTTTTCGAAAGGGTGATCAGACGGTTCGAGAACAACTCCCAATTTAGACACGTACATTTTGGCAACTTTTCTACAATACTAAAGGCCAAAAGGATGTTGTCCAAAAATGGTCAGCGATAGTCCCTTTATCTTCAATGGAATCGTCATTAATTGGGGTAGTTATGAATTTTTTTCAGATTGATTGAAAATCAGTTTTTACTGGTTGAAAGGTTGATGAGTACCCAAATAATATCCCGTTTTTCGTCCAAAAATCAGAAAGCAATGAAAAAAATTTTAGTGATCGACGATCAGGCACTGCACCGAAATACGGTGGTCTCCCTTCTTGAAATGGCTAATTACGATGTTGAGCAGGCTAAAAATGGTAAAGAGGGTATCGAAAAGGCGTTAACTCTTGTTCCTGATTTGATTTTGTGTGATATCATTATGCCAGAATTGGATGGATTTGGTGTTCAAAAACTACTCTTGAGCCATCCACAAACACGATCAATTCCATTTGTTTTTTTATCTGCTAAGGATAACCCAGAGGACATTCGATTGGGAATGCGTTCAGGGAGCGATGATTACCTCACAAAACCGGTAAATCAAACTGATTTGTTAGCAAGTGTGGAGGTTCGAATAGCTAAGATACGTCAACAAAATTCGTTCACTGAAATGCAGAATAATGCGTTTAATGAGGAAAAGAACCTCTTAACGAACATGAAGGAAATATCAACTAGCGCTCGTGAGAAACATATTTTGCGGAAAGAAAAAGTCTACCAAGAAGGCGATGTTGCTCACTATGTGTATTGGGTTATTTCTGGAACAATAAAAACCAGTAAAACAGATTATTATGGCAAATCGTACATTACTGATATTTTTTCTTCGGGCAGTTTTTTTGGCCACTTACCTTTCCAACATCATTCAGAGTACAATGAAACCGCAATAGCTTTGGAGACGAGTGTTATTGGAATGATACCTAAAAAGGACTTTTTAGCTGCGGTCTACCGAAAACCAGAGTTGAACCAATATATTTTACAGTTAACAAGTCAACAATTACAGGATAAAAATAACCGCCTTTTGCAATTAGCCTACGCGAGCGTTCGTGAGCGTGTTGCACTTGTCTTACTGAAATATGCCTCGATAACATCTGGAGAATTAGATCTTCCAACTATTTCACGAGAAGATCTGGCAAGTATTGTCGGGACCACAAAGGAATCTTTAGTCCGTACGTTGAGCGAAATGAAAAAAGATGGATTATTGGAACTCAAAGGACGAGAGATTGCAGTTCTATCTCCTCAAGAACTTATGAAGTCTATTGGTTGGCATTGATAAGTATCAATAATTCATAGGACTATTCGCAATGGAAATAACGAAGGACCTCTGTTCCTTTGCTACATAAAATGAAAGTATAACTAAATCTAAAAAATCATGAAAGTTAAAGATGTAATGACTGCACATGCAGTAAAGTATTGCACGCCGGAAACGAATTTGCAACATGCGGCAGAATCTATGCGAGAAGCCAATTGTGGTGCGTTACCAGTGGTAGACAGAAACAAAAGAGTATTGGGTATTGTAACCGATCGTGATATTTGTTTGTCGTTGTCTCAACATACCAATCGACCAATTGAAAATCGACTTGTCGGTGAGGTGATGACACGTGATGTGCGAACAGTACGCGCAAATGACGATGTGAACGAGGCCTTTAGAAAAATGCGTGAACGAAAAATTGGGCGTCTTCCCGTAGTGGATGAACAGGGCAGTTTGCAAGGTATGATTTCCCTCAATAAACTGCTAAATGTGACTGTGGATCGCGGTCAAACGGCAATTGGAGATGTGAATGCAAATGGGGAAAATTTACTTAAAACACTTAGAGCAGTTAGTAATCGACGCGAGGCAAAAGTTCCGTCGACATTGTAACAACCACTCTACAGGATCGGAGTTTTTTCTTCTTATCCGAAGCCGGGGATTTTTCCCCGGTTCTTTACTTCTAAACTCAAGATAATGGATTCACAAGAAATTCAAGCACTAATTGATCATAAATCACCTGGTTGTGTGACCATCGTTCAACCCTTATACCGCACCTCTCCCGGACGGCAACAAAATGATTTGCTTCTCAGGAGATCCTTCGAAAAAGTAAAACAACTCATGACATTGAAAACAAAAGGAGATGGTTACGATAACGAGGAAACCATACATCGGATGGAAGAACTTTATCATAGTATTGATCTGGTGCATTGTTCAGATGGTGTCGGAATCTATGTCTCTCCTCATTTAGCTCGGATTGTAGATTTTCCATTTCACGTGGAAGAAGAGGTAAATTATGCGGATCATTTTAGCTCATTGGCTTTGTATCGGTTATTATTTTCTAAGCGGAGTTATTTGTTGTTATCTGTTCGACAAGATAGCGTGCACTTGTATAAAGGTGAAGGGAAGGAACTTTCGGAGGTACTTAATCACCAGTTTCCATTATTCTACCAAGAAACATACGAATACGGGAAGCCTGAACACATAAGTCACCATGGAAGTACGGTAAGTAAAGAAGTAGAAAAAGACAAAAATCAACTGCAACTAATGCGTGTCAAAGCGTTTTATCGAACGATAGATGTCGGACTAAAGGAATATCTCGATCATGCTGACAGGTTGTTGATTGCTGGCACTAAAAAAGAACGGCATGCCTTTAAGGAAGTGACGGATTATACCAATCGAATTACCGGAGAAGTAGATGGCAACTACATATTTGCTTCAATTCACACGCTTGGTGATAAAGCATGGCAAATCATACAAGAATCTTTGGCAATTGAAGAAGAAGAAATTGTTGCAGAATTACATGAAGCAATAGGCAAAGAACGCTGTGTATTTGGATTAGAATCTGTCTGGTCAGATGTACGGGAGAAACGCGGTCTTGAGCTTTATATCGATCCGCATTTTCCATTTAAAGCATTTGTGTCTGACGATCGAAATTCCTTGTTTACACACAAATCGTCTATGGACAAATCGCTTAAACCTTTGCCAAGAGTACTTGATTATTTAATAGAACGCCACCTGTCAAGCGATGGGGTTGTTCGATTTATGGATGAAAATCGATTGGATGAGTTCGGGGGCATTGCGCTCACTTTGAGGTATTAAATTTTAGCATATGAAAACACAAGAGCAAATTGCCGTTTTTGATAGAAAAGCGGAGAAATACGACGAATGGTTCGATCGTCATCCTTATGCGTTTCACTCAGAAGTAGAGGCGATAAGAGAATTCCTGCCATTAGGTGAAAGTCATGGCATAGAAATAGGATTGGGAACAGGGCGTTTTGCTCGTGAACTTGGAATCAAAGAAGGAATAGAACCTTCACAAGCCATGCGACGAATAGCAGTCAATCGTGGAATTGAAGTGATGGATGCTGTAGCAGAGCGACTTCCATACAAAGCCCTTCATTTTGATTTTGTATTGATGACAACCTGTATTAGCTATTTGACGGATGTGAAAA
>CANHQC010000016.1 GCA_947462695.1 Flavobacteriales bacterium
ATTACAACTATCGAAAGGGATTTGGATTGCTCAAATTACGTAAAATCCCTTCTGAGATCGTTGCCTACTTGGAAAAAGCAATTACAGAGACCGATGCATTGTACGATGCGTATAGTTCAAATGAAAAAAGTGCACCTATTGATGCGTATTTTCACCTTGGTGATGCCTATCATTTGAATGAATCATTCCAGAAAGCTATTGATATGTATTCCCTTTTCATTTCGAAAAGTCAAAAAAAATCAGAAATCATTCCAGTCGCTAAAACGAAAGTCGCTCAATGCAACAACGGGATGGAAGCACTCGAGAAACAAAGCTCTGCACAACTCAAAAATTTGGGTAGTAAAGTAAATACCGAATTCGCTGATTACTCACCTGTTGTGTCACTTGATGGCTCTGTACTTTATTTCACCTCTAAACGACCATGGGCAAATGGTGAAAGCGATGGCTTCAAAAACCCCCAGCTCAATGAATACCCGGAAGATATATATGTGAGCTTCATGAATCTTTCGGACTCTTCATGGGAAAATCCAACGCGATTAGAAATTTGTAAAGCTGAACGAAATGAAGCATCACTTGCAGTGAGTGCTGATGAACGTAAAATCCTTATTTATAGCGACTCAACCGGTTTGGGTGATATTTACTATTCGGATTTTTACTCGAATAAATTCAATTCCATTACCCGTTTAGAAGATGACAACGTCAATTCAATGTCCTTCGAAAGTCATGGTATGGTGTCTCACAATAACAGTCTATTGTTCTTCGCATCCGATCGACCAGGTGGTTTTGGCGGATTAGATATATACATGAGTAAACGGACAAAAGACAATAGCTGGTCTACACCAGAAAATTTAGGTCCAACAATAAATACCGCTGCGAATGAAGACGCCCAGTTTATATCAATTGATGATCGCAGGTTGTTTTTCACTTCAGACGGAGACAAAAGTATCGGAGGTTATGACGTCTTTGTAACGGATATGAAGGATAACGGAACGTGGTCTAAACCGATGAACTTGGGTTATCCTATAAATTCAGTGGATGATGATTTGTTCTACACAACGACCATTGATGGATCCCGAGGATATTTGACTTCAAGAAGGAAAGGTGGATTTGGTGAAACAGATATCTATGAAATCTTTAATGAGGAACTTGGAGTGAAGAACCTTCTTGTTTTTAACGGGGTCATTCGTACCTCAGATAATAGTCCTCTACCCGAAGACTTTGCACTTTCCATTAAATTAACTTGCCCAGATTGCAAAGAATCTGATCGAAACAGAATGGTGTACCCACGACTGCGCGATGGTAAATTTATGACCGGAATCAAGCCTTGTTCGGCTTATTCAATAGTATACTCAAATGCAACTGAGAACAAGGAATTATTGAGTGAGTTGGTAAAAACAGATTGCAAGGAACCTTATGAAAATATTGAAAGAGAATTGATTCTAGACGTTCCAACGCGCACATTGAAATTTAAACCTAAAGAAATTATTGAGATCCCTGAAGTTGCTGTAAGCGAGTATGTAAACTCCGAATTCACTCACTTCTTTGATTACAATAAAAATAAACTTCACCTTAAAAAAGGAGATCTAAAAAAATACATCAATGAGTTAGAAGATCAAGCTCGCAATGGTCGGACAACGTTTACAATCAGCATCTACTCATCTGCATCTAGCGTGCCAACGAAAAAATTTGAATCGAATGAGGATTTGGCAAGAACTAGAGCTGAGAATATTAAGTATGACTTACTCGAATACATCGAAAATCAACCTGATCTGAAAGGAAAAGTAAATGTTGTTATTGCTAAAGCAAGTGTGGAAGGTCCAGTGTTTGAAAATGACGCATCGAATAGAGACAAATACCGTCAATTCCAATATGTACGACTCAAAACAGAATAGAATTAAATGAATATTGAGAAAAGGTCCTTCTGGGGCCTTTTTTTAATTACCCCCTGTTATCTTTGTACAAAACACTCAATATGCGACTTCAACTTAAAAGACCACTTATCATTTTTGACTTAGAGACAACCGGCACAAACATTACATCTGATCGCATTGTTGAGATCGCAATGATTAAAATTCACCCTGATTTCAACGAAGAGGAATTTTGCCAACGCGTAAATCCTGGCATACCTATTCCACCTGAAATAACTGAAATTCATGGGATATCGAACGAGGACATAGCAGATGCACCTAGTTTCAATGAAATTGCTCAATCTGTGTTGGATTTTATTTCAGATGGGGATTTGGGTGGCTACAATTCAAATAAATTTGATATACCTGTACTAGCAGAGGAACTCATGCGTGCTGGATTGACAGTTGATTTTTCGACCAAAAAATTCGTTGATGTTCAAAACATATTCCACAAAATGGAACAACGAACACTTGCTGCAGCGTATCAATTCTATTGCAATAAGACAATAGAGAATGCCCATAATGCACTCTACGATGCCAAAGCGACATGGGATGTACTTAAAGCCCAAATGGACAGGTATTCCGAATTAAGTGAAAAGGTTGATGAATTATCCAAATTTACATCTGTAGGTAATTTTACACTACTTGATTTCGCTGGGCGAATAGCGAAGAATGACAAAGAGGAAGCTGTATATAATTTTGGTAAGCATAAGGGAAAAACGGTTCGTGAGGTGAACAAAATTGAACCTGGATATTACGGATGGATGCTCGATGCAGATTTCCCCTTATATACAAAGCAGGTATTGCGGATGGAAATGGAAAAAATAAAACAAGAACGACAGGATTCCAATTCAAACCAATCTATGGAAGCAAAACTTGAAGCGTTGAAAAAGAAATTTAAGTAACTATGAAAATCATTTGTATCGGTAGAAATTACGCGGAGCATGCAAAAGAAATGAATGCACCCCTACCCGCCTCACCTGTATTCTTCATGAAACCAGATACTGCTGTTTTGAAAAACGGGGGTGCTTTTTATTACCCTGAATTTACCAAAGACCTGCATTACGAATGTGAACTTGTTGTGCGTATTGAAAAGGCAGGAAAACACATTTCAACTCAATTTGCCCACAAGTACTATACGCATGTCTCACTAGGGATAGATTTCACTGCGCGCGATTTACAGCAGGAATGCAAAGAAAAAGGCTTGCCTTGGGAAATTGCAAAATCATTTGAACATAGCGCACCTTTATCCGATAACTGGATTTGCAAAGATGATCTCGAATTATCCAATTGTTCTTTTATGCTCCGGAAAAATGGGGAAATCGTTCAAACAGGGAATACTTCTGACATGATATTTTCGATTGATGAGATCATCTCATATATTTCTCAATTCATGACACTGAAAACGGGTGATTTGATTTTTACCGGTACACCTTCCGGAGTTGGTCCAGTTAAGATTGGCGATCACCTCACTGGAGCATTAAATGGTCAGGATATGTTTACTTTTGACATCAAGTAATTCACTATTTACCTTTTGCTTTCACAATAATTAAGATCGTATACAACATAATCTTCATATCCAGGGCTAAGGTTCTATTTTTGAGGTAAAGAAGGTCAAATTTCATACGCTGCAACATTTGATCGACGTTTTCAGCATAGCCATACTTTACCTGACCCCAAGAAGTTATACCCGGTCTTACTTTGGTAAGGTGTAAGTATTGAGGTTCAATTTGAATGATTTGATCTATATAGAATTGACGTTCAGGTCTGGGACCAACTAACGACATATCACCAATCAGTACATTGTAAAATTGGGGGAATTCATCCAAACGCAATTTTCGCATGTACTTTCCAATGGGAGTAATTCTAGGATCATTTGCAGATGAAAGTTGAGGTCCAAGTTTTTCAGCATCAACAAACATCGTTCGGAACTTAACGATGCTGAAAGCTTTACCATTTCTTCCTATTCGTTCTTGTAAAAAGAAAATTGGTCCAGGAGATGAAATTTTAACAGCGATTGCCATTGCAAGATACAATGGTAACAATAATATAATGGCGACAATAGAGACTAATACATCCATTAATCGTTTCAACGTTTGTTGCCAAACAGGCATGGTTTCCACGTTCAATTGAATCAATAATGCGCCGAAAATATTGGTCATCTTTACTGAACCTGATAGTATATCATACATGTCAGGGAGGATCTTTATTGACAGGTCACCTCCTTCAAGGCGCGAAACTATTGACTTAAGTTTATCGTGTTCTGTACTTTCAAGTGCTATTATTGCCTCTTCAACATTATTTTCTTGCAGAATTCGCTCCAAATCATCAATATGTCCAAGATAAGGCAAATCGTTTTCAAGTTGTCGATCGACACCGTTTATATTAATGAAACCTATGAACCGATAAATGTTCTTCGGTAACTGATTAATTTCCTTATAAATCTCAACCGCTTTATCACTTCCTCCAATTAACACGGTACTAAACCCATTTCTACCAGATTGAATGCGTTTGACGAGAACAGTAACAAAAATCAAACGGGGAATTAATGTTACTAAAAAATGAATGCCGAATAAGAGTATGATTGACTTATAATATACCTGGTATCCCGAAATTTCATCATCAAGTAGTAACAAGAAAAAAAGAGCAATTGATCCAATAACGGTGCCTATAAAAGTTAAATTAACCAATTTGAAGCGGTAGAGCCTTTTTATATCATGATATGTTCCCTGTAAGTAATACAGCAATAACCAAATGATTGGAACAATTGCAATTCCCCAATAGAGCGAGTCAGAGGTAATGTAGGGCATTTGCTCAATGTTTGTCTTTCTGGCATAATAAAATAACCACCAAGAAATAAGAGCGGAACACCAATCCAACAAAATGAAAAAGAAAACTAAAAGCGGATGTTTTTGCATTAGAAATAAACCACTTTTACGTTATCAAAAATGATAAATGACTGTTGAAGATTAGCCTCAATAAACGCTTCAAATGACTGTTCAAAGTACTCAGCATTTGGTGAATTTGAGACAATATCCCTTAAATCGATGTATACTTTCTTCCATTTTACAGTTGAAGCAGGTTGCTTGTTTAACGTAATGTTTGGATTGGGTTTAATTTCACTTGCTGATATTCCGATTACACCCGTTGTTAGTGAATTAGTATTGTAATAATCCAACTCTAGGTATACCTCCTGACCTCTTGGTAGCTGCATTTGAGCTTCTGTATAACCAATCCAGGTACTGTCAACTTTTGATAAATTAACCAATCCATAATAATTACCCCACTTTAAAATAGATGGATCATTACCTTTTACAAGTTCAGCAGCAGCAACCGGATCATTCTTTATTTTTAACGCTGCTAGCTCAAATTCTTCTAACCAAAATCTGACTGAGCTTTTGTACCGCGTTACCGGATTCAATGAAATGGTTTCATTTTTTTTGAGATCGACATTTACCTCAAAAACATCCACAAATTGATACATTTTCTTCGTGGCTGATATACCATTATTTCGAATCGCGGGAAAAATTTTAATGTTCGCAGCGCCAGAATACAACAACGGTATCTTGAAAGGCACTTCAAAAACACCGACAATTTCATCATTCACATACACCCAAGCATCTGTAAAGTTATGGGTTAACTCACCCGTCGGGTACTGTGAATTGGCATTTTGTTCCAACGTCCACTCGCCCACCTCTAACCAAGCAGGATCTGGATTGTTCTTTATGCAAGAAACCAATCCTAAAAATGGTAATGCAGACAAGAAGATGAATAGGTGTGTTTTCATAGTGAATTCGATCCTCAAACGTATTTATTTTGTAATTATTGTCAGGTCATTGAAAGCGAAACCTTCATTTTATCCAAAATTTGAACCGCGATATCCAAGGCCCTAACACCATCCTCTATCGGAACAATTGGATTTACATCGTTCTTCACCGCATCATAAAAGGAAGAAAGTTCATCCTTTATTGCGTTTCGTTCTTCTATTTCAGGTTTATCAAACAAGATCTTTTTAACCGGCTTCCCTTCACCCAAATCGAAGACAATGTCTAAGGGATTAGGCTCTCCTTCAACTGTTTCCAGTCGAACTACCTCAACTTCTTTTGTAAGAAAATCAACACCGATATAGGCATCCTTTTGAAAAAAGCGGGATTTCCTCATGTTTTTCATTGAAATACGCGAGGCAGTTAGATTTGCTACACATCCATTGTCAAATTCAATTCGTGCGTTTGTAATGTCCGGAGTATCGCTAACGACTGATACACCCGACGCTGAAATTCGTTTGACTCCCGACTTGACAATGCTTAAAATAATGTCTAAATCATGAATCATTAAATCAAGGACAACCGGCACATCTGTTCCTCTCGGATTAAATTGAGCGAGGCGATGCGTTTCAATAAACATGGGTTGCTTCAAAAAAGGAATGGCTTGTCGAAAAGCAGGATTAAATCGTTCCACATGACCAACCTGCACCTTAACATTTGCCTCTCTCGCTAATTCCATAAGCGATTTAGCTTCATCAAGTGTTTCGGTTACTGGCTTTTCAATGAATAAATGTTTTGAATTTCTAATGGCTAATTGTGCAATTGAAAAATGAGCGAATGTAGGAGTAACGACATCCACACAATCAACGGCATGAATCAAATCTTCTGGTGAATCAAATCGTTTTATTGGAAAAGCATCAACAATTTCCTTCGCCGCATCATCGCTTGGATCATAAAATCCCACCAATTCGAAGAGCTCATTTAGCTCATGTAAAATTCGAATGTGAATCTTACCAAGATGACCCGCACCAAACACACCAATTTTGAGCATCTTTTTTTTTAACAAAAATAGCCAGATTAGTTCGGTTTCACCTTGTCAATGAGTAGGACTTTTCAACAATAAAATGAACCTAATTCAAATTATTTTGGCGATTTAAATCGATTCCGCCGTAGTATGAAGTATCCTTACTTGTCAGCCATTTTGTTAACGTGGTAATCTGACCTGTGTGGTAAGAAAAATGCTCAATTACATGGATAATTACGGAAAAACCTGTCACATCAAATCCTTGTATTTTATATGCTGTTCTCAGTTGATCCTCATCCATATCATCCAGCGTCTGACGAAGATTAACGCGCATGTTTTCTAATAAAAAAACAAGCTCAGCCTTTTTAATATTTGTTTGAATAACGAATTCCTGATCGCGATCACGGTTATCTGGCCGACCGCCTATACCCGATAATATCCATTGTCGTGCATTTCCGCACAAATGCAAAATCATGTTTCCTATGGTAGGAATGTTTTCTCCCGGAGTTCGCCAAAGATCCTTTTCGTCAATCATAGTCAAACATTTGTAAATCCGTTCGTAAGATTCACCAAATACCCTAAAATCGAATTCCTTAACCACCAATTGTTTCATAATCGCATTTTTCTTGCGTTTCGAAATTAAAAAAAAATTAATGCTTCTTGGTAAAACACTTAAAATACGTATATTTGCACCCGAAAACGGTGGTTGTAGCTCAGTTGGTTAGAGCACTAGATTGTGGTTCTAGGGGTCGTCGGTTCGAACCCGATCTTCCACCCATTTAAAAGGAGTCCAAATGGATTCCTTTTTTTTTAACGAATTATTTACGACCATGAGTAACGCGGATGCAATAGCAAAAAGGAGAACATTCGGAATTATCGCCCATCCTGATGCCGGTAAAACTACACTCACCGAAAAACTGTTACTTTTTGGAGGGGCTATTCAAACAGCAGGAGCGGTCAAAAACAATAAAATTAAGAAGACTGCAACATCCGATTTCATGGAAATTGAAAAACAACGGGGGATTTCAGTTGCCACCTCCGTAATGGCTTTCGAATACCGCGACAAACAGGTCAATATTCTAGACACGCCAGGACATAAAGATTTTGCGGAGGATACTTACCGCACACTTACAGCAGTAGATAGTGTTATCTTGGTCATTGACTGCGCGAACGGTGTTGAAACACAAACAGAAAAACTGATGGAAGTTTGTCGCATGCGAAACACTCCAGTGATCATCTTTGTGAATAAAATGGATCGAGAAGGTAAAGATGCATTCTCACTACTTGATGAACTCGAAGAAAAACTGTCCCTTAAAGTCCGCCCATTAACTTGGCCAATAGGAATGGGTGATCGATTCAAAGGAGTGTACAATATTTACGGCAAAAGTCTCAATCTTTTCCAAGCGAGTAAAACAAAGAGAGCTGAGGATGTGGTCTCTATTGATTCACTAAATGATCCGCTTCTCGATGAATTAGTTACTCCACAATTTGGGAATGAACTTAGGGAGGAACTAGATATTATTGATGGCGTATACGATCCCTTTGATCGCAATAGATACCTAAATGGTGAAGTTGCGCCTGTTTTTTTTGGCTCTGCAGTTAACAATTTTGGTGTACAGGAACTTCTAGATACGTTTATTGATATTTCACCCTCGCCAATTGGTAGGGAATCAGATTCGCGCTTTGTGGAACCTGATGATAAGAAATTTTCTGGATTTGTCTTTAAAATTCACGCCAACCTTGATCCAAAGCACAGAGACAGAATTGCCTTCTTACGCATCGTTTCCGGTAAGTTCGAACGGAATAAATTCTACCACCATGTTCGCCTAGATAAAAACTTCAAATTTCCCAATCCTACTTCGTTCATGGCACAAGAAAAAAGTGTAATCGATGAGGCATTTCCGGGAGATGTTGTGGGATTATACGATACGGGTAACTTTAAAATTGGAGATACGTTAACTGAAGGTGAAGACATGATGTTCAAGGGAATTCCATCGTTCTCTCCAGAAATTTTCATGGAGCTTGAGAACCTCGATCCTATGAAATCCAAGCAGTTAGACAAAGGTATTCATCAATTGACAGACGAAGGTGTTGCTCAAATGTTCGTCATGCAACCAGGTAATCGAAAAATTGTTGGAACTGTCGGCATGCTTCAGTTTGAAGTCATTCAACACCGCCTCATCAATGAATACGGCGCGAATTGTCGATTTACACCTAAAAACTATTACAAGGCATGCTGGCTGACTTCTGATAGCACTCAACAGCTAACTGATTTTACACGAGCCAAGGCGAATTATTTAGCCAAAGATAAAGATGGGAATTTGGTATTCTTAGCAGAAACTCAGTTTTTACTCACGATGGCTGAACAAGATTACCCGGAAATTGAATTTCACTTTACTTCTGAGTTCAAATTAAAGAAATAAAGATTTCAAAAGTTATTTTTCGACCAGAATGGGCAAGTCTTCTAGAAGTTCAATTGCACCGGTCGCGTGATTGATTTGAGCCGTTAGCGATTGGAGTCCATTGGTAATCATAACATATTCCGAAGTAAGAACTGAATTGTATTGAGCCAACTGGAAAAGTGTTTCTTCTGTCAATTGCACATCAGTGGCTTTGCATTCAATGAGTATTTTTGTATTTCCTTCTCTATTCGCTACAAGCAGGTCAAAACGACGTGTAAGTCCATTCACAAGAAGCGATTTCTCAACAGCTATTAATCCTGGCGAAGCTTTTTTATATTCGATTAAGTAGAAAATAACATGCTGACGCACCCATTCTTCCGGCGTTAATTTCACCTGTTTTTTCCGCACCAGACAAGTGACGTAAATAGTATTCGATCGCCTCACCAAATTCAACGGTGCTTTTGGAAAGTTTAATGGTACAATCATCGGATATTTTTATTTCGCATCAATACGGATCCACCAAGAATCCCAAATAAGGAGAAAAGTAATCCACCAAAAATAGCTGGAATGACTGGTATAAAGAATAAGAAAATGAGCCACCCGAATAAACCTAAAACCATTCCTAAATAAGCGCCTGAAGCATTCATGAAATTCCCCATCATCATAAAACAAAAAGGTAAGAACAACGATACCAAACCAAAGGAAGACGAAAGACTTACGAGTTCAACTATTTTCTGATTTAACAAGGCAAAAACAAGGGCAAAAAGTGTCATTAGTACAATTGACCAACGCAACGATTTTAGTAGGTCAATAGTTGGGTATTTTGGTTTAATTATGTTTTCTGCAAAAACCGTTGCAGGTGCCAACAAAGCTCCTGATGCCGTACTCAAAATTGCAGAGAGTAGAGCGCCAAAGAATACGATTTGCAAACCAGTTCCAGCTTTTTGTTCAATAAGCGCCAAAACATATGCGGATGAAGAAGCGTGTTGTATATCTGGATAAACATATTTACCCACAAAAGCAATGAGAATGGGCAATAATCCGATGGTGAGGTACATCAAGCCTGCAACTATTGAAGACGAAACAGCGACGCGCGAATTTTTAGTAGCTACAACCCTTTGAAAAACGTCTTGTGAAACTATGGAACCAAGTCCTACATTAATCCATGCAGCGAGCCATTCAAGCGTTGACAACTTCTCTTCATTGTAAAAATCAAAAAAATCTGGTGACGCTGAATCGATTGCCAAAAAAATGGAGTCCGTTGAGAATAAAGAGAATAAAAGAAAGATGAGTCCAACAACAATTACAACCATCTGAATGGAATCCGTCCAACTCACCGCCCACATTCCTCCCATTATGGTGTAGGCTGAAACGAGTATTCCAGAAATGATGATCGCAATGATCAACGGGATGTGAAAAAGGTGATTAAATAATAAGCCCATTGCCAATAACTGCGCAGATACCCATGTAAAAAAACTAGGAATCATAATAATGGCACTGACAAATTCCGCACGTTGACCATAACGTTCACGAAACATGTCTGAAAAGGTTAGCTGACCTGATTTACGAATGTACTTCGCAAAAAACAACCCGACTAAAAAAAGACAAAGTGCTGCACCAATTGGCTCCTCGATAATTCCAACCAATCCATGTGCTAGAAACTCGTTAGGCGATCCCAAAATTGACTCTACGCCAAACCATGTAGCAAAAAAGGCAGCAGTAGACATGAAGAAAGGAAGATTCCCGCCAGCAACTGCAAAATCTTCGCCTGTTTTTACGCGCCTTGAAGCTAGAAACCCGATAAAAACTGTTAATGCCAAATAAAGTAAAACGGCAACTTGGACCATATTACATCCCTAATATCAACAATTCGATGTCCTTGTATTTAAGATCGAATACTTTACCAAGTACTTCGCTTGTTAATGTGCCATTGTATATATAGACCCCTCCCCTAAAGCCATGGTCATTTTTTATAAGCTCTTTACATCCACCTTGTTCACCCATTTCAATGAGAATAGGAGAGAAAATATTAGAAAGCGCAAAGGAGGCCGTCCTTGAGACACGCGATGCAATGTTCGGAACACAATAATGAATGACTTCGTGTTCTACAAATGTTGGTTCCTTATGATTTGTTACCCTTGAGGTTTCAAAACAACCTCCCTGATCAATACTTACATCAACAATTACAGAACCTGATTTCATTTGTTGCACCATTTCGGACGTAACGATGCATGGAGTTCTTCCATATGGAGCGCGAATTGCACCAATAACCACATCCGCTCTCATTATGGCTTTTGCTAATACTTTTGGATTCATCACAGAAGTATAAATGCGTTGCCCAATGTCATTTTGCAAGCGTCTTAAGCGCGACAAGGAATTATCAAATACTTTCACGTATGCACCCAACCCGATTGCTGCACGAGTTGCGTATTCACCAACAGTTCCAGCTCCAATAACAACAACTTCAGTTGGCGTTACGCCCGCGATTCCTCCAAGCATAATACCCTTTCCATCCGAAAAGGAAGACAGCAACTCACCTGCAACCAACACTGAAGTTGTGCCCGCAATTTCACCCATCGTACGAACCACAGGAAAAACGCCTTCTTCATCTCGTATATAATCCCACGCAATGGCAGTAATCTTTTTTTCAATCAACTTTTGAAGAATCACTTTTGGTTGAATGGATAACTGAAGAGCCGAAATTAAGGTTTGATTGCCCTTCATCATATCGACTTCTGCTTCAGATGGAGGAGCAACTTTAAAAATTATGTCACACGTAAAAACTTCCTCGGTAGAATAACATATTTCAGCACCTGCCTCACTGTATTCACGATCTGAAAAATTTGATCCCTCACCACTGCCAGTTTCAATCTTCACCCGATGACCGTTGGAAACAAGCAGGGAAACAGCCTCAGGAACGAGCGCTACTCGCCTTTCCTGAAATGAAGTTTCTTTCGGAATTCCAATGTAAAGACTACCCTTTTTACGGGCAATCTCTAACATTTCTTCTTTTGGTAAAAGTGCACCTTTCAACATTAACTTTTTAACAATTTCAGGATCAGTTATCATACTTTACTGTAATAGTTCGTGAATTATCCTCGTTTTTGCGAATATACACCCAAATACATTGTTCAGGTAACATTCCAATTAGTATTTCTGGCCATTCAATGAAACACCTTGCTCCACTGTAAATGTGTTCCTCAATACCACTGTCATACACCTCATCTATTGATTTTAACCGGTATAGATCCATATGGTAAATCCGATGAAATAGTGGACTATCGTAAGTATTTACGATAGAATATGTAGGTGAACCTTCAGGATGTGTTATTCCGATGGCTTTTAAAAGAGCAATGATAAATGTCGTTTTCCCAGAGCCCATGGGCGCTTGAAAGGCAAATAACTTAGCCGTTGAATGGTCGTCTAAAAACTGCTTTGCTACTCCGGGAATATCATCCAAGTTATTGATTGTGTAGATCTTGTCTTCCATTTCTTTCTTCGAAACAAAAGTAAAATACTATTCTACACTATTGAAGAGCCAAACACAGAAGTATCCAATGCACACTGTTAACAACCGAAATCAACCTTTATCTTTTGGAATGAGCTCCACAAAAGGAATCAATATTTCCTCGAGCGAAATACCTCCATGTTGAAACGTATTACCGTAATAATTGACGAAATGATTGTAATTGTTTGGATAAACGAAGAAATCATCTTCTCCAGCAAAAACGAACTCACTGGACATTTTTTGTTTAGGCAAACCGGCTTTAGCAAGGTCATTTACAACAAAAACTTCTTTTGAATTATAGGACAACCCACGACCAACCTTGTACCTCAGATTACTATTCGTATTCCGTTCACCAATGATTTTAATTGGATTGGTGACCTTCACAGTTCCGTGGTCTGTTGTTATGATCAATTGCGCACCGAAGTCGGCAATCTTTTTAACGATATCGTGAAGCGGAGAATGTTCAAACCATGACATTGTTAGTGACCTATAAGCGGGCTCATCATCTGCTAGTTCCCGAATGACCTCCATTTCAGTTCTCGCATGTGAAAGCATGTCGACAAAATTATAAACGATAAAATTGACATCGTTTTCCTTCAATTGCGATAGTCCATCAGCCAGTTTCTTTCCCGCATCGTAATTTGTAATCTTGGTATATGACCACTTTACTTGTTTACCTAAGCGCTTTAGATTTGCCTCTAGAAAATCTTTTTCATGCATATTTTTTCCCCCCTCATCCTCTTCGTTTTTCCACAACTTAGGAAAGCGCTTTTCAATCTCACTTGGCATTAGTCCGGCAAAAAAAGCATTTCGCGCATAATGCGTTGCTGTTGGCAGGATGGAATAAACGATTTCTTCGCTATTTACATTGAAATAAGTTGAAAAGACAGGTTCCAATGTCTTCCACTGATCGTAACGCAAATTATCAATAACCAATACGAAAGTTTTCCCTTTGTCCATTGCTGGAGAAATACGCTCCTTCATTAACTGATGAAGCATGAGTGGCGGATCATTATCACCTGATATCCATTCCGTATAATTTCTGGACACAAATTTTGTAAACAGTTGATTGGCTTCTTTTTTTTGCATCGTAAATACCTCGTGCATGCCACTATCCGCATTTTTGTCCAATTCCAATTCCCAATAGACCAACTTTCCATATAACTCCGCCCATTCATTGGCGGAAAGTCGATCGTTAAGTTGTTGCCCAAGCGATCTGAAATCTTGCAAGTAGTTCGAATTGGTTTTTTCGGCC
>CANHQC010000017.1 GCA_947462695.1 Flavobacteriales bacterium
CCGGAAAGAGGAACTGTGTACTGCATTAAACAAGACCATATTGATCCTAACTTATTGTTCGCAGGCACAGAATTCGGTGCTTTTTTCAGCACAGATGGTGGACTAAAATGGACGAAGCTAGGTGGATTACCGACCATTGCTGTGTATGATTTAGATATTCAACAACGCGAAAATGACCTTGTAGCAGCTACGTTTGGAAGAGGATTCTACGTATTGGATAATTACAGTCCACTGCGCGAATTGAACGCAACTAATCTTTCAAAAAAAGCACATTTGTCTCCAATAAAAGATGCCTTACTCTACATTCCTGCTGATCCATTAGGCTTGGAAGGAACAGGATTCCAAGGTGCGAATTTATGGTCTGCATCCAATCCTGAGTTTGGAGCTCAATTCAGTTTATTCTTGAAAGATGACATTAAATCCTTGAAAGCACAGCGACAAGAAAAAGAAAGTGCGTTGGAAAAAGAAAAAAAGGATGTTTCCTATCCTACTTTTGATGAACTCAGAGCTGAAATACAAGAAGAAGAAGCTAAATTGATTTGGGTCATTCGAGACGAAAGCGGAAAAGAGGTACGTCGCCTCACCTCAACCCCTTCAAAAGGAATGCAACGCATAAATTGGAATCTTCGAGATGAAGGAACGAATCCAGTGAATAAAAATCGCGGGAACAACCGAAACAATGGATTCCTAGTTCAACCGGGAAAATATTCAGTTTCTGTTGTTTTAGTTAAAGATGGTAAAGTCGATGAGCTCATTCCTTCTGCACCATTTAAGGTGAAAGGATTGAACAATCAGACGTTAATCGCTAAAAATCCTGAGGAATTAAAGGCGTTCAGGAAAGAAGTAGCGGAGGTTAACCGAACAGTGAGTGGAACGAGTAAACTTCTGAATGAAACGAAAGATCAATTGGAACTCATTTCGCATGTGATGACGACATATCCCAATACAGATTTGACCTTATTGCAAGAAATAAGAACAATCAAGCTTGGATTGGAATCGTGTGAAATCAAGTTATACGGAGATGGCTTAAAAACATCTAAAGAAGTTGAAACATTACCAGGCATACAATCGCGACTTGGTTTGATTGAATACATGGTTTACGAAAATACCACAGGAGTTACTAATTCTCAGCGAAATCAATTATCAATAGTAACAGAAGAATACAGTATCTTACGTAGCGAATTGAATGGTTTGATCACGCGACTCGAAAAAATAGAAAAACAACTCGAAAATATGCCACTTCCCTACCTGAAAGAAGGTGGTAAGGATTGGAAAAATCATTAAAATTCGAAGGGCTGTTTCAATTGAAACAGCCCTTTTTGCTGAACACAATTTCACGATCGCTGAATTCAATCATTTTTTTACTAATTTATTGAAATATGGTGTTAAATTTGAGGCAACTATCTTTTATATTATACGAATGAAGCCTGCAACTAAACAAAATGAACTTGTTAATTATTCTACTCGCATCACCGAGTTAGAAGCGAAAGTGAATGAGTTAGAGGAAGAATGTGCAACCAATCAGATTTTCCATAACTTTTTAAGTGAATCAAAGGATTTAGTATGCATAGCCAATCTTGAAGGTTATTTCACGTATGTCAATCCATCATTTACTCAAGTACTGGGTTATTCAAAAAAAGAGCTGTTAACAGAACCATACATCACATTAGTGCATCCCGAGGACGCTACGAAAACATTTATGGACATAGACCTGATCCAATTCAGTAAAAATCCAACAATAAAATTTGAAAACAGGTACTTTACGAAAGCGGGAAAAGTTGTTTACCTCGAATGGGTGTCTACTATTGACGAACATGCAAACAAGGTTTACGCCATCGGTAGAGATATAACGATAAAAAAAGAAACCGAGGAACGACTTAAGCGAAGTGAACGGTTGTTAAACGAAGCGCAGCGAATTAGTAAAACGGGGAGTTGGAGTTTCGATTTCTCGACCAATACATTGTTTTGGTCAGATGAAATGTATGCAATCTACCAAATAAGCACAACCATCAAAGGCATAGACTTAAACGATGCATTTGTCGAACAATTAACACCTCAAGAACGCGAATATTGGCATAAACTAATACAGAATGCCATTACTAGAGGCGAAACTTATTCCCTCGAGCGGTTTATTGAGTTTGCTGATGGAACATCGAAATGGATCAAAGAAACAGGACGCCCCGTGAAAGATGAACACGATCGGGTCTTTAAAATAGAGGGAATCGCTCAAGATATTACGGAACAAAAATCTGCACAAGAAGTCATCTTAAATAATGTTAGAGAAAAGGAAATATTAATAAAAGAAGTTCATCACCGCGTAAAAAACAATTTACAAGTTATTTCAAGCTTGTTAAATCTTCAGGCGGAACTTTTCGATGATAAACGACTTAAAAGTGCCATTTTCGATAGCCAGCAGCGGATTAAATCAATGGCAACAGTTCATGACTTGCTCTATCGCTCAAGTGATTTATCCTTGATCGATTTCTCAGAATACATTCAAAACCTCATTCATGAGATTGTGAATTCATACAAATCACCGGATCAAAATATCACGATAAATATTGAGATTGAAAACTTACACTATTCAATCGACAAAGCCGTTCCTCTCGGATTATTTGTCAATGAAATCGTTACCAATTCATTAAAACACGGATTTAAAAATCGAAATGAAGGCAAGGTGAGTTGTTCAATGCATGCGCTTAAAAATGGCAAACAACGCATGGAAATTTCGGATAACGGCAATGGAATTGCAACTAAAAACAAAGAAAGAGACAAATCACTCGGAATGATGCTTATCGACAACCTTGCTGAGCAATTAGATGGTTCGTTAGTGAAGTCAACTTCAAAAAATGGAACGCAATACGCCTTAACTTTTTAATGGACTTTTACAGCGTCTTTTACTTTCTCTTTTGTAAGTGCGATATCTAGCACTTCTTTCATCAGTGAAACGTAGTGAAATTTCAATCCTTTCAAATAAGATTGTTTGATCTCTTCAACGTCTTTTTTATTCTTCTCGCACAATACAATTTCCTTTATTCCAGCGCGCTTTGCCGCAAGGATCTTCTCTTTTATGCCACCTACCGGAAGCACCTCTCCTCTTAACGTGATTTCCCCCGTCATCGCCAACTGTTTCTTTACCCTGCGTTGCGTAAACAACGAAGCCAATGAGGTTAACATGGTAATCCCTGCACTTGGACCGTCTTTTGGTGTGGCGCCTTCAGGAACATGAATATGGACATTATGGCGGTCAAATACTTCTTGATCTAAGTCCAACCACGAACTGTGCGATTTCAGAAATTCCAACGCAATCACCGCAGATTCCTTCATAACATCACCCAGATTACCCGTCAAGGTCAATTTTCCTTTTCCGCTCGTAATAGAGGATTCAATAAACAAAATATCTCCTCCAACACTCGTCCAAGCCAAGCCAGTGACAACACCTGCCACTTCGTTTGTAGCGTATTTTGTTCTTCCCCTGCCTGCTCCAAGAACATCAAATAAATTCTCTTCAGAAACCGCCACATCGAACGACTCATTCATGGCCAGCTGTCTCGCTCGGTTTCGAACAATTTTCGCCATTACTTTGTCCAGTCCACGAACACCTGATTCATTGGTGTACTCCTCAATTATGCGCTCCAACACGTTTTTATCAATGGAAAGTTGTCCTGCTTCTACTCCGTGTGCTTCCAATTGTTTTGGCAGCAAATGCCGTTTGGCAATTTCAATTTTTTCTTCAATCGTATACCCATTTACTTCGATGATTTCCATGCGATCAAGCAATGGACCTTGAATTGAAGCTAAGCTATTCGCAGTTGCGACAAACATGACTTGTGATAAGTCGTACTCAGTTTCAACATAATTGTCGTAAAATGAACTGTTTTGTTCGGGATCGAGAACCTCTAGCAAGGCAGATGATGGATCGCCATGATTGGATCGACCTAACTTATCGATTTCATCAAGTACAAAAACCGGGTTTGACGTCTCTGCTTTTTTCAAACTCTGCATGATTCGACCAGGCATGGCTCCAATATACGTTTTTCGATGTCCACGAATTTCCGATTCATCGTGCAGACCTCCAAGCGACATGCGAATGTATTTTCTGCCAAGTGCTTCCGCAATCGATTTGCCTAGGGATGTTTTACCAACACCAGGAGGGCCGTAAAAGCAAAGTATTGGGGACTTCATATTTCCCTTTAGCTTTAATACGGCTAAATATTCGAGGATCCGTTCTTTTACTTTTTCAAGGCCATAATGATCGCGTTCAAGGATTCTTTTCGCCCGTTTGAGGTCTAAATTATCCGTCGTAAATTCACCCCACGGTAAGTCAAGCAACAAATCAAGGTAATTCAATTGCACGGTATATTCAGCACCTTGAGGATTCATCCGCTGCAATTTATCGAGTTCCTTTTTAAACAATTTAGCAACGGTTGGCGACCATTTTTTCTTGTCCGCACGCTCACCCAATTCCCGAACATCCGCTTCTTGTGGATTATCGCCCAATTCATCTTGAATTGTACGCATTTGCTGATGAAGGAAATATTCGCGTTGTTGTCGATCGATGTCTTTTCGAACCTTTGATTGGATTTCATTGCGCATTTCGAGCATTTGCATTTCCAACGTCAAGTGCTCCAATACTTTTTCAACGCGCTTTGTCAAATCCAACTCCTCTAGCATACTTTGCTTCGTCGCCACATCGGCATTCATATTCGAAGAAATGAAATTCACGAGAAAGGTTGGGCTATCAATATTCCCGATAGCAAAAGAAGCTTCAGTAGGAATATTTGGACTCTCTTTGATGATTTGTAGCGCAAGGTCTTTTATTGTCTTGAACATTACTTCAAGCTCTTTGCTTTCTTTATCAAAATGAACATCTTGCAACATGCGTACCTCAGCCCTCATGTAAGGCTCAGTCTGCGTGGGATGAACGATTTCAAAACGGCGCTTGCCTTGAATAATCACGGTTGAACTACCATCCGGCATTTTCAGTAAACGAAGAATTTGCGCAACTGTACCAACAGAATGTAGGTCACTAAATTCCGGCGACTCTTCTTCTTGATTTTTTTGAGAAACGACTCCGATGATTTTGTTTCCTCGGTTAGCATCTTGAATAAGCTTGATGCTTTTGTCTCTGCCTACAGTAATCGGAATGACAACGCCGGGAAACAACACATTATTTCGAAGTGGTAGTATGGGTAAATCGCTCGGGAACTTTTCTTTATTCATATGTTCCTCCTCCTCTGCAGTAATCAATGGGATAAATTCCGCATCTGCATCCATCATTTGTGTCAATCGAAATAAATCTGATTCAAAAATATCGTTCATCGTGTAGAATTGTTGTCTTAATTATGACATTGTGTCACCTGAATTCAACCTAGTAAGATTGAAATTCACTAAACAAGTGAGTAATGTCAAGTTGCCGTTTAAAAGTCAAAGTGTATGCCACCAGATAGAATCGGTAATAATGTCGTGTTTCATCCGTGAATATGACGCAACACCTCGATTTCAGCTGTTGAAAGAAGTTGATTTCTTCGCTGCATCATGGCATTCGCATATTCAGTTGCTTTTTCGAAACGGTACGGAACGATTCCTTCTGCTCCACCCCAACTGAACGATGGAATGAATTTGGACGGGAATCCTGATCCGAAAATATTTACCGAAACCCCTACAACAGCTGCCGTATTAAACATGGTATTTATTCCACATTTGGAATGATCTCCCATTGTTAAGCCCATGAATTGAACATCTGTCTGAATCTCTTTTTCTGCCTCAAAAGAATAGGTGGAAACTTTTCCATAATTGTTCTTCAGATTTGACGTATTGGTATCTGCACCTAAATTGCACCATTCACCAATCAATGAATTACCAACGAAACCATCGTGACCTTTATTGGAATACGCATAAAAAATGGAATTGGATACCTCGCCACCCACCTTACAATACGGACCGATCGTCGTGCCACCATACATCTTCCCTCCCATCTTCACCGCGGCGTATTCACAAAGCGCAAAAGGACCTCGAATGAGCGATCCTTCCATTACTTCAGCTTCTTTACCAATGTAAATGGATCCATGTGTAGTATTTAACATCGCACCTTCAAGCACAGCACCTTCCTCAACAAAAACTTTTGAAGGATCACCGATGATTGTATTGGTCGAAGAAATCGGTTGAGATTCTTTACCTGATGTAATTAACTGAAAATCTGATTCAATTACACGCTCATTTGAAAGAAATAAATCCCAGCGTTCCGTTAGAATTACAGGTACATCTCCTTGGAAATAAAGCTGTTCACCTGAACCATCTCCACTTCTTGCGATCCAGGTGTCTCCAACGAAAAGGGATTGATTTTGGTTTAATGAACGAATCGCTTTCACGATGTCATCAGTGGGAATTACCAGCGCATTGATACACACATCAACTTCTTTCATCGCTGGGTATTTGGCTAATAAATAGGGTTCGGTAATGTAACCAATTTGAGCTTCCGGAAAATATAATTTCCATCGTTCATCAGTAGTTAAAATTCCGACACGTATATTACCCAATGGTCGCGTTAACGACAAAGGAGCGAAGCGCAAATGCGCACCATTATCTGACAGCGCTAGTTTCATGTTCTTCAAGAGTTTTTTTGCTGGTAAACCATAACATACCGAATGTTAATCCACCGTTCAAAATAAGAATTTCATTTCCAAATTGATAGCCACCCAACCAATTCACAGCGTATTTATCAATGACGTAACACAGCACAGGTGCCAAAATACAAATGAATGGAATCAAGCGATCTGCCACTTTCCTCTTGGTCAAAATACCGAACGCAAAAAGCCCGAGAAGCGGTCCATATGTATAACTTGCAATGATAAAAATAAGGTCAACTATGCTTTTATCATTTTTCCATTTAAAGAAGAAAACGAGTAAGGTAAAAAGGACAGCGAAGGATAAATGAACCCACTGTCGCCATTTCGTTTGTTTTTCCTCTGTAAAGCCTTCTTTTCGGTGAAATCCGAGCACATCAATGCAAAAAGAAGCGGTCAAAGCCGTAATTGCTCCATCAACCGAAGGGAACAACGCAGAAATTAACCCGATAATAAAGATGATAAATATTCCCTGAGGCAAATGATCACGAACAATTCCCGGGAACAAATCATCTGGAGCATAATCCCAACCATTAGAAGCGGCATACACGAATAAAAAGCCTCCAAGCAGCAAAAATAATGCGTTAACAATGAGTAACGTAAAACTGAAAATAACCATATTCTTTTGAGCGTCTTTTAGGGTTTTTACGCTGATGTTTTTTTGCATCATTTCTTGATCCAAACCTGTCATGGTTATGGTTATGAACGCTCCGCCAATGATGTGTTTAAGGAAATAGTCTTTTTTTAGGTGATCAGTTTGCCACACATCCGTTAAGGCATTCTTGTTCAAATCCGACCACATGTGTGACCAATCCAATCCCATGGATTGTTGAATTGCCACAATACATACAACAAGTGCGAGCAACATGAAGGTAGTTTGTAAGGTATCCGTCCAGACAATTGTTTTTACCCCACCTTTCAATGTGTACAAAACGATCATGGTCATGATCAACACTGTACTTGCGGCAAATGGAATACCAAGTTCATCAAACACAAACAACTGCAACACATTGATTACCAAATACAACCTTACTGTCGCTCCGAGCGTCCGTGAAAGGATAAAGAAACCAGCTCCCCACTGATAAGCGGTAAATCCAAGTCTGTACTCTAAATAACGATAAATTGATGTTAGGTTGTATTTATAGTACAGGGGCAAAAGCACATATGCAACCACAAAATACCCAATAAAAAACCCGATTACAAGCTGGTAATAATGCCAAGCGTTTGCTCCGACACTACCGGGAACCGAAATGAACGTAACACCTGAAAGCGAAGTTCCGATCATTCCAAACGCGACTAAATACCAGGTACTTTGCTTACTTCCAGAAAAAAACGCGTGTGAGTCTGCGTTTCTTGAAGTCCAAAAGGCAATTGCCAATAAAACAGCAAAGTAAAGCACTAAGATAGAGACAACAATGGTTGTATTCATAAGCTAAAATGAGGTCCGAAAATACGATAATTTGTCCAGTCATCAGAGAACGTTCATAACTTTCATGTGACCTTTTATATCGATTCAAGTTATATCTTTGTTGAACTAAAAATTGAATCTAATGGATGTTGTCCTTCAAATTGCGCTTATTATCTTTCCTGCTGGAGCAGTGCTCTTAACAGCTATTTTCTTTCTGCGAAGAGAGACATCAAAAGAACTACTGAACATGCAGATTGAGCTCCGAAAACAGCGACAAGAGTATTTTTTACCAAGCAGAGTTGAAGCCTATCAACGTGCTATCTTACTTATGGAACGGATTCATCCTAATAGCTTAGTTATGCGCCTTCACAATCCTGGATTACCAGCAAAAGCGCTTCAAACAGAATTTCTTAAAGCCATACGTGAAGAGTTTGATCACAATGTTGCTCAGCAATTATTCATCTCTCCTCAAGCTTGGCAACTGGTGAAGAATTCAAAAGAGGAGACTATAAAAATCATCAATATTGCAGGTGGACAAATGGCCGCTACTTCAACTGGGATGGATCTTTCGGCTAAGGTGTTTGAAGTCGTAGCAGAAATCGGTCAATTGCCGTCTGAGGTGACGGTTGAACTGTTAAAGAAGGAAATTCAAGAATTGTTCTGATCATTCGAGCTCGATAACTTGATCGTACACTTTAATCACGTCACCCGGGATTAATTTTGCTCGTTTTCGAAGTTCGATTTCATCGTTGCGGTAAACCATTTCCTCGTTGACAATCATTTTCGCGTGACCACCAGTTGAGGCTAATCCCACTGCCTTCAATAATTGAATGAGTTCAATATAAGGTCCATCCACTTTAAATTTCATCTTATTTTTTGTTTTTAAAATCAACATACAAGGATAGAGCTGCTTGATATGAGGTCGTTTTACCATTTACCACTTCATGCTCTGCTTGAACCAACTTGTTTAACCAATCCGTATTTTCGAAAAAATCGGCCACTAACATTTCCTTCAATGCCTCTTTCAACCAATGCACATCCTGTTGTTTTCTGTGTACCGTTTTCCACCCGTTAATGGTCGTTTGGTTTAAAAAGGATTCCATTACCTCCCAAACCTTGTCAATCGACTTATTCTCAAAAGCGCTACACGTGAATGAAGGTGCAATCCATTTGCTCTGTTTTTCTGGAAATAGATGAAGTGCGTTCGCATATTCTCGAGCAGCTCGTTCTGCCGGTTCTTTATTCGATCCATCCGCTTTCGTAATCACCAATGCATCAGCCATTTCCATTATTCCACGTTTGATCCCTTGCAATTCATCTCCTGCACCTGAAAGCATCAGCAGTAAGAAAAAATCTACCATTTCATTCACCTGTACCTCAGATTGACCAACACCAACCGTTTCAATGATGATTACATCAAATCCAGCTGCTTCGCACAATAAGAGGCTTTCGCGTGTTTTTGCTGCCACACCGCCTAATGTCGATCCTGCCGGTGAAGGGCGAATAAATACATTTGGATGCGTGGATAATTCATGCATTCGCGTTTTATCACCCAAAATACTTCCACCTCCTTGAGCACTTGAAGGATCAATAGCTAAGACAGCCACTTTATTTCCTTGATTGACCAAGTGCATTCCGAAACGCTCAATAAAGGTGCTTTTCCCAACACCTGGAACACCTGTGATCCCAATCCTGAAGGATTTGCCCGAATGCGGCAAGCACAATTGAATTAACTCAGAAGAATGTCTGCGATCTTCCGACAGCGTACTTTCCAATAGTGTAATACCGCGACTCAATGCGTCTCGTTTACCTGCCGAAAGGTCACTAAATAACTTATGGACATCCAACGAACGTTTCCGTTCACGTCGACTTTTTAACCAAGAAGACAATTGTTTTTCATCCATAGCATTCAAAAATAGGCGAAATTCAGGAAACTAATAGTGAAAATTAATTCCCACACTTTATCAAAAGAAATTTCTCATTCCGATTACTTTTGACAAATGAAACGAATTGGACTTCTTTCAGACACACACGGATACCTCGATCCTAAAATTTTCACCTACTTCGCCGAGGTGGATGAAATATGGCATGCGGGAGATATTGGAAGCATCGAGGTAATTGATCAACTGAAAACATTTAAACCCGTGCGAGCTGTTTTTGGCAATATAGATGACCATGTTATCAGAAGGGAAGTTCCTGAATTTAATCGTTTTACCATTGAACATGTGAATGTACTAATAACCCACATTGGTGGCAAACCCGGAAAATACTCCACGCCAGCCTTCAACGAACTTGAAAAAGAAGCTCCGAATTTATTTATTTGTGGACATTCACACATTTTATTGGTCAAAATGGATCCAAAGTATTCAATGCTTTGGATGAATCCAGGAGCATGCGGGATAAAAGGTTTTCATTCGGTAAAAACACTGCTCCGATTTTCCATCACAGCGGATCGAATTCACGATTTGGAGGTTATTGAACTTGGAAAACGAGCTTGAATGAAATTTTTATGTTTTCTTTGCGTTAGTCAGACCGTATGAAGCGATTTATTCCTCTACTTTTCACCTGTTTTAGCAGTATTTCATTTGCCCAAATTGGCGGAAACACTACGTTTGCTTTGCTTGACTTATCCTACAATGCGCGTTCAATGGGCTTAGCCAACGACTTTATTTCAGTCAAAGACAACGATATAAATCTTGGAATCGCCAACCCTTCGCTTCTCAATCAAAAAATGCAAAACGGATTCAGTGTCAGTAACGCATTAATGGCTGGCGGCATTCATTACGGTCAGGTCGCCTATGGCAAACAAGCTTTGGGTGGCACATTCGGTGGTTCTATCCGTTTTGTGAATTATGGAGAAATGCAACGAACTGATATTAATGGTGAAAATCTCGGTACGTTTCATCCCTTCGAATCGGTTGTTACAGTTGGTTATGGAAAACTATTGAATCCGCGTATTTCAGTCGGAGCAAACATGCACCTGATTTATTCGCAACTTGAGGTTTACAATGCGTTTGGTGCGGCCATTGATTTGGCAGGGACTTATACCAATGAATCTGAAAATTTACTGGTAACTGCGCTCTTTAAAAATGTGGGTTACCAATTCGACCGGTATACAAAAGAGGAAAAAGCAGGATTGCCTGCTGAACTGCAACTCGCGGCTTCTTACAAATTAAACCATGCGCCATTTCGTTTTTCTATTCTCGCACACAACCTAAACACGTGGGACTTAACCTATAATGATCCGTCAGCGCAACCGACAATAGATGCACTAACAGGAGATACAATTCCAGTTAAACAAGCTGGGTTTGGTGAAAAGCTCGCCCGTCACTTTTCGTACAGCACAGAATTGTTAATCTCGAAAACCATTCATATTCGGGTTGGCTTCGATTACCACAGAAGACAAGAAATGAAACTGGAAAGTCGACCAGGCTTGGCTGGATTTACCTTTGGAACTGGATTGTATTTCAAAAAATTCAGTGTCGATTATGGATTTTCACTCTTTTCGAGAGCAGGGTATTCCATGATGTTAACGCTTTCTACAGACCTTTCCAAGTGGAGGAAATAATCTTTTTTCTGCACTCCATTAGTCAATAAAACAATTCATGAAATATCAAATGGTTGATCATTTAATTAAAGGTTAACGCTTATCTTCACGTCATGTTTAGTACTAAAAAGATAACCATTGCTATTGACGGCTATTCTTCTTGTGGTAAAAGCACATTAGCGAAAGCGTTGGCTCAACAATTAGGCTATGTTTTTATCGATAGTGGCGCAATGTACCGAGGAGTGACTTTATTTGCCATACAAGAAGGTATTATCCAACAAGGAGAGGTAAACGAACAAAAACTGTTAGCCAAATTGAACGAGATTTCATTGGGTTTCAAATTCAATCCTGTCTCTCAACATTCTGATCTCTACTTGAATAACATGAACGTTGAACACATAATTCGGCAACCAGAAGTTGCATCTTATGTTTCAAAGATTGCTGCGATTAGTCAGGTTAGAGCTAAACTGGTGCACGAACAACAAGTAATGGGGAAATCTGGTGGAATCGTAATGGACGGCAGAGACATCGGTACGGTTGTATTTCCTAACGCTGAAGTTAAATTTTTCGTGACTGCATTACCTGAAATTAGGGCAGAACGACGGTTTAAAGAGTTGCGTGAAAAGGGTAATAATACGATTTCATTAGAAGAGGTAAAATCAAATCTTATTCTTCGCGACGAACTTGACAGTACACGCACTGAAAGTCCACTAGTAAAAGCGGAAGACGCTTTTTTAATTGATACAAGTACGCTTTCAAGAGAGGAGCAATTGCATTTGGCACTTCAAGAAATTGAAAAACGACTATTCTAATTACATGAACATGTAGTTTTGTTAGAAATTGAACATAATTATACAATTTTGACGAAACAGCAAGTCATTTTTGGTAATTTTACACAATGCAATCAATAGGCAAAATCACAGAAGAACTGATCAATCGCAGTCCATTCTTGCGAGAAGCAATAACTGAAGACCTTATTAATATCTCAGCTTTAGCGCGTAAGTTAAAGCCAGAAATCGAGCAACTCAGTGGAAAAGAAGTGAAGGAAGGCGCGATAATTATGTCTATTAAACGGCTTGCACCTGGCCTTTACCATAAGATTAACATCAAAATCACAAATGTTATGGGTGATTTAGGTGATTTTCTTGTGAGAAGTAACCTGGCAGACTACACTTTTTTAAATTCTGACACACTTGGTTCGAAACATACCGAATTACTGAAAGAAATAAATGAAGAAAACGATGGGTTTTTCACGATTAGCAAAGGGGTAACTGAAACAACCATCGTATTGAATGCGAATCATTGTGCAACTGTTGAACGAATTTTTCAAGGAGAGAGGTTGAGGTCGACTTCAAAAGATTTGGCATCTGTTACGGTAAAACTTCCAATTATAAATAGTGAAGTTTACGGAGTGTATTATTACATACTCAAGCATCTGGCATGGGAAGGAGTAAATATTGTCGAAATCGTTTCAACCTCAAATGAATTTACGATAGTGGTGAAACAAGATGATGTGGATAAAGCCTTTAAGATCCTAATGCAGGTGAAACGGGGCATGTAATTTAGTTGTCATCAATCAGTTGCCCGTTTCCAATTCTGTTGAGTTCAATAGCCGTTGGAATTCCTTTATATAGAATGTTCCCATTGGTTTCAATTTGTGCCTTCAATTTCGCATTATTTGAATTCACTTTTATCTGACCTTGCGTTTTGGAGACAACAGTCAACGAATCAAGAATATTTAATCCATATGTATCGCAATACCCATTGCTTCTGATGTCAAAAACTCCTCTATTTACCGTGCCTTTCAACGTAAAATCACCCCAGCCATGAGCAATAGTCGCATCAATCAATTGTGCGTCTAGCGTAAGGTTAACCGGACCCGCACCATCCCGAATCAATAAGGTAAACCAATCCAAATTCAATTTTCCAACATTCGAAAGTTGTTCTGTTCCTTCAAAATGAAGATTGATCAA
>CANHQC010000018.1 GCA_947462695.1 Flavobacteriales bacterium
CACAGTTTCCTGGTGGTTACCTCCGAATGATGGAATATATTCAAGGTCATTTAGTATATCCTCAAATTGGTATAGAAATAGGTGCTCAAGGAAAATGTTATGTGAAGTTTGTGGTTGATGCGAATGGAATAATAAGTAACGTCAAGGTTGTTAGGGGAGTGCCAAACTGTCCAGAATGTGATAAAGAAGCTGTCCGTGTTGTGAAATCAATGCCTGTATGGGTCCCAGGGAAAATTCAAGGTGATGCGGTAAGTTCGTTTTTCATGTTGCCTATTATTTTTGCGCTGGAGTGATTTTCGTTTAATCAATAAATGATACATCTAATACAATTCAGGTTGTAACTTGATAACTATTTTAACTTGTTAATAAAAACCTAACATTTCAAGAATTGATGTATTAAATCTTTTTTGTTATGTTTGAGCCCTAAATCAAATCGTTAAAAATTAAATTCAAAATTATGAGCAACAAAAAGAAAACATCGGGTGGATTTTCATCTTTAATGTCCGTGTTAGCTATTGTAATTTCACTTGTCGCAGGTGTTATTATTTTCAAGTTTATTTTTGGAGATCCTGCGAACTTTGTTGAGGGAGATCCGAATGGTGAGCCTCTAGAAGGAAACATTTTAGGTGTGATTTACAAAGGGGGGGTAATTGTACCATTCCTACTTGCAGTGAACATTATCGTTATCATCTTTGCGGTTGAGCGTTTTGTTACCTTAAGTAAAGCAAGAGGTAAAGGACGTATTGACGCGTTCGTCGCCAAAATGAAAACGTTATTGGAAGCGAAGCAAGTAAACGAGGCTATTGAAGCATGCGGAAAACAAGGAGGTTCATTAGGTAATGTAGTTCTAGCAGGGTTAGAAAAATACACTACAATTGTTGATGATACATCCATGAATAAAGAGCAAAAAGTAGAGTCATTGAAAAAAGAATTAGAAGAGGCAACTGCTCTTGAGTTACCAATGTTGTCGAAAAACTTAGTTATTCTATCAACTTGTGCTTCTGTTTCTACCTTGATTGGTTTGATTGGAACGGTAATCGGTATGATTCGTTCATTCGCGGCAATGAGTCACGGAGCTCCTGACACTGCTCAGTTAGCAACTGGTATCTCTGAGGCCTTGATCAATACCTTCTTTGGTATCTTCGGATCAACTATCGCGATTATTGCATATAATTTCTTCTCAACGAAGATTGATGCGATGACTTATAGTATTGACGAGGCTGCATTTACAATCGTTCAAGACTTCTCATCAACACAAAAATAAGATAGTCAGCTTAACAGTTAAAAACACGAGAAATGCCAAAAATAAAAATGCCTAAAAGTTCTCCGTCCATAGACATGACGCCTATGGTGGACTTGGCTTTCTTGCTAGTTACATTCTTTATGTTAGCTGCTTCTTTTCGATCAAGCGAGCCAGTTGAAGTTGATGTTCCTTCCAGTATCTCTGATAAAATCATTCCAGATAATGTTTTATTAGTTACTGTAGACAAAGGGGGACGTGCTTTCTTCAACCTTGCAGATCCTGAAGCGAGAAGAGAATTGTTGGTAAATATGTCAGCAAAATACAAAATTGGTTTTTCTGATGAGCAAGTTGAGAAATTTACCATCATGACCAGTTTTGGATGTACCATGCAAGAATTGCCGCAGTACATTGATATGAGTAATGAAGAACGTAAACGTTTAGAAACTAAAGGAATTCCTTACGATTCAACAAATAATGAATTGAAAGATTGGATTTTCTATGGAAACGTAGCGGCGCTTAATACTGGAAAAACAGCATTCGAGGAAGCTAAATTAAAAGGAGATTCCCCGGTAGCTGATGATTTCAAACCGAAATTCATTCTGAAAGTAGATAACAAAGCGCTATATGTTCACGCTCAGAATGTCATCAATGTATTCCGTGATTTGAATTTGAATAACTTGAATTTTATCACTTCAATGGAGACAGCTCCATTGTAAAAAGAAAAATAAACTATGGCAGAAATTGCAGAAGGCGGTGGCGAAAGCCATGGCAAAGGGAAAAAGAGAGCCAAGAAAAGTTCGACCAGGGTTGATATGACCCCTATGGTTGACCTTGCATTCTTGTTGCTTACATTCTTTGTATTGACTTCTACGTTCAGCAAGCCAAAAGTAATGAGTCTTGTTTATCCCGCTAATCCGGATGAGACGCAGAAAGAAGAGCCGCAGAAAATTAATAACGGTATCACTTTTTTACTTTCTGAAGATAAGATTTACTACTATTCTGGTCAATATTATCCGAAAAGTGCTCCAGGTCCAGAAGGTCCAACAGTGCTTGAAGAAACAAATTTTGGTCCGAATGGTTTACGAAAATTACTTGCTGATCGCAATGCATTCGTTCTAAAAGGAAAGGAAGGTCTTGATAAAAAGCTGAAAAGCAAAGAAATACAAGACAGTACCTATTTGCGAATGTTAATCGAATTCAAAAAGAACAAAGAATCACTTAAAGTTTTAATCAAAACGGATGATAAAGCCACTTGTAAAAATTTCATTGACCTTATTGATGAATTGAAAATTGCAGAGATCGGTGTAATCGCTCCAGTTGATATACTTGCTAGTGAATTGGAATTGTTAAATGAAAAAGTGAAGTAACATGGGAGTAACAATCGCAATTATTTTATTGATCGCTTTCATTACATTGTATGACTACTTCACGTCTAAAACTTGGCAACAAGTAACGTCATCAAATCGGAATGAAATCGTATTTGAAAATCGTAACCGTTCATATGGCGCCTATGTTTTGCGCAATGATTATGATAAACGCTTGACGTATATTATGTTGAGTATTTTATTGTCAATTGGTGTAATTTATGGTTCGTATGTTATCGTTAAAAATCTGCCTGAAGAAGAATTAGCTCCTCCTCCGGTTGATACAACTCAATTTGCAGTTCAAGCTCCTCCTGTTGAAGAGGACGTTCCACCACCACCACCGGAGGAACCGCCACCACCAATGGAGAAAACGGTTGCCTTTACGCCACCTGTTATCGTAGATATTCCAGTAGAGGATGAAATTCCTATTCAGGAAGATATGGAGGATACCAAAGCGAGTACTGAAACGAATGATACAGAGAACGAAAGTTGGGCTCCTCCAGTTGTAGGTGAAAAACAACCGGAAGTGACTGAACAAAAGGAACCTGAAGTCTACACATATGTGGATGAAGAACCAGAGTTTCCAGGTGGTTACGCTTCAATGATGGCATTTATTCAGAAAAACTTCAATTATCCGCAAGTGGCTATTGAAAATAATATTCAAGGTAAATGCTATGTTAAATTTGTCGTAAAAGGGGACGGATCAGTAAGCAGTGTTCAGGTTGAACGCGGTATTCCTGGTTGTCCTGAGTGTGACAAAGAGGCCGTTCGCGTCGTTCGAATGATGCCAGGATGGAAAGCAGGTAAAGTGAATGGAAAGAGTGTGTCTTCTGTTTTCAGATTACCAATAAACTTTGCATTAGAATAATTGAATTTAATATTGAAATCCCCGTTGAGTTTTCATCGGGGATTTTTTTTGCAATTTTAAAATGAAATACATTCCCACATTTTTATCTGGTTTCATTATAGTCATCTGTCTTTCAATGATCTATTTTTTGCTGTTCACTGAATTGTTTGAAGATCGGTTATGGGGAGTTAAAAGAAATGCGTTTATTGTCATATTAACGGTTTACGCGTTATTTCGATTCTACAGATTATACTTGTCTCTAAAAAAATTAAAATAAGAAAAATGAAAAGCCAAATTTCTTTTTTACTTGCGGTTGGTTGTTACGTATTATTATCTTGCAATAACAATGGAAAACCGATCGGATATGAAAGCGATACGCACGGTCGAGGTAAAGCAACAATATTTATAGAGGAATCATTCAAGCCACTATTTGACACAAGTATTTATACGTTCGAAAGTCAATTTCCCAACGCTGATATCATTCAAGTTTATAAATCTGAGGGACAAATTATTGCTGATTTTTTTGATAAAAAAGTGAAAACTATCTGCGTTTCAAGAGAGTTCACCCCAGATGAAATTAAACGCCTAAAACAACAACAAGTTGAAGTAAGGACCGATAAAGTGGCTCAAGACGGGGTGGCATTAATTGTCCATCCTGAAAATCAAGACACAACCATTACTGTTGACGAACTTAAACGTATCCTAAAAGGAGAAAAGTCAACCTGGACTACTTCAAAATCACCGATTAATGTCGTATTTGATCAAGAAAACTCAGCTAACTTTAATTTTTTGATGAATTTAGTGAAGCAAAAGCAACTGCCTATTAATGTCTTTGCCGTGAAATCAAATTCGGAGGTTATTAATTACGTTAAAAAGCATAAAAGTGCATTGGGTGTAATCGGTTTGAATTGGATAAGTGATCAAGATGATTTCAATACGCTAGACTTCGTAAATGGTATAAAAGTTATGTCAGTTTCCAATGGTGAAGGTTTCTTTAAACCTTACGCTGGATTTATTTACACCAAAGAGTATCCTCTTGCTCGACCAATTTACATGATAAATAAAGCAAAAAGATCAGGTCTTCATACTGGTTTTGTGTTATTTATGATTGGTGAAAAGGGCCAATTAATTGTTCAGAAGTCAGCCTTGGTGCCAGCAAATGCGCCTATTCGACTTATTCAAATGACTACAGAATAAGGCCAACTTCGCTTTATATTATGTATTTTTGGCAAGACTATTGTAATTCAGATTTCAAACAAAGAACCATGAAAAAGTATGTGATTTTCGCATGTGCTGTTGCTGTTAGCCAACTCTTATCAGCACAAACACTAAAAGATGCGATCTACAAAACGGATAATGAACGATTTTCAGACGCGGTCATTGATTTTTCAAACCTCGCAAAACAGGAATCCACAAACGGAACAAATTATTTTTATTTCGGAGAATTGTACTTTGAACGTGGATTGATGTCTAAAAATGATAAAGTTTACCTTGATTCTGCACTTTTGTTTTGGGAAAAGGCGTATTTTGTTGATCCTACAAATCCTATCTCTTTAGTTGCAAAAGGTAAGGCGCTTTGGGTAAAAGGTCAAACAGATTCTGGTAAACAAGAGTTTTTAAAAGCGGCAACTTCTACGAAGAATAAAAACGCCGAGGTGTTGAGGGCAATTGCAGAAACTTATATTGATGCCGAAAAGCAAAACTTAGATGAAGCCATTTTGCTTCTTGAAACAGCAGTTAAACTTGATCCGAAGAATGAAGATGGTCATTTGTTATTAGGAGACGCCTTGCTTGAAAAAACGCCGCAAAACGGAAGTCCAGCGATAAAGTCTTACAACAAAGTGTTAGAGATTAATCCTAAATCTCCTAGAGGTATCGTACGTGTAGCAAAACTTTATCAAAGAGCTCAGAACTTTGAGGAAGCCAATAAATACTATCAGCAAGCGAAAGATATAGATGCAACTTATGCACCTGCATATCGCGAGAATGCTGAGCTAAATATGCTTTTCAAGCAATCGGCTAAGGCTATTGAAAACTGGAAAAAATACTTGGAGTTGAACAATAGCCAAGAGGCAAGGTACCGATTCGTAACGGCTTTGTTTAATGGTAAACAATACTGTGACGTTATTCCTGAAATTGAAAACCTTCAACGTCAAGGGTTTACTAATTTTTACATGGAACGTATGATCAGTTATTCTGCTGTTGACTGTGCTCAAAGTGATGCAGCCCTTGTTCAAAAGGGACTTCAGGCAAGTGATCGCTTCTTCTCACTTGTGCCGCAAGAAAAAATCATCTTTATGGATTACAAGTACCGAGGTTTACTTTATTCCAAAAACAATCAAGATTCTTTAGCAATTGTAGAACTTGAAAAAGCCTCTTCTCTTGATGCTGAAGCTGCAAAAGAACTATCGGGAGATATTGGAAGGTTATATATGAAATTAAAAAAGTATGAAAAGGTAATTGAAGCCTATTCTTTGAAGAAATCCGCTCTGGGTCTGTCTGCAACTGAATACTTTGAACTTGGTCGTGCGTACTTCTTTGGTCCGAAAAATTTTATGAGTGCAGATAGTGCATTTGCTAAACTTGTAGAATTATCTCCTACTTATGCTCCAGGGTATTTATGGAGAGCACGTTCAAGCTATCCTCTTGATCCAACTAAGGAGAAATGGTTGGCAAAACCATACTTGGAAGAGGTTTATAAATTGGTTAAACCTGAAGAACGTGCTGTTGGACCTAATAAAGCAATGGTTATGGAAGCATGCAAATATCTAGGTGATTACTACATCAATTCAATTGAAAAAGACATTGCCAAAGCAAAGGAATATTGGAATGTTGTAAAAGAATTGGATCCAGCAGATAAACAAGCGGCTGCTTTCTTTAAAGCAAACGGTAATTAATAAGTGAACTGTTCAATTAAAAAAGGGGCTCATTAGAGCCCCTTTTTTTGTGACTTTCTGTCACTCGTGATATAATCGTTTAAATATAGGTAAGAATAAGATTGGAGAATTGTTTTGTTCTTGAACTATCATTAAGTTCTCTTGATAATTGAAGACCTTTTACGTAATAATCAAGTGCTGTATCTTCATCGCCTTGTTCGCCGTGCATATTTCCCAATTCTAAACAAGCTATCATTTCTTTTTTAATATCCATTGTTTCCAGTTGTATCATAAGAAAAATATTACCCTACAAATTACCGGAATAGACTTTATTCAATTATTTAGATAAGATGATTAAATTGTTATGAAAAAAAAATCCCACCGTTTGGTGGGATTAAAAATTGAAAGGTTTTCTTTATTTGATGATGTCCATTTCGTCGACAATGTGTTTTGCACCGGAGAATTTTTCAATCAACCACAATACATATCGAATGTCGACATTAATTGTACGCTGCAGGTTTTTGTCAAAAATCACATCTCCAGCCATCGCTTCAATGTTACCGTCAAATGCTAATCCGATAAGTTCACCTTTACCGTTTAATACTGGTGAGCCTGAATTTCCACCAGTGATGTCATTGTCTGACAAAAAGCAAACAGGCATAAATCCATTCTTATCAACATACTGACCATAGTCTTTATTTTTATGCATTTCCAAGATTCTTGCTGGTAAGTCGAATTCTGAATCTCCAGCTTTGTACTTCTTAACTAATCCATCCATCGTAGTGTAGAAATTCACTTTTGCGTCGTTACGTTTGTCGGCTGGTAAAGAACGCACTTTCCCGTAGGTTAAGCGAAGAGTAGAGTTTGCATCAGGGTATTTTATTGGAGCAAGTTTGGATTCACGAAGCCCTTCTACGAGTAGCCTAAAAGATGCGCTAAAATCGTTTTGTGCCTTGGTAATTTCATCTGATTTTGATTGCAAATGATTCAGCAACTCGTTCGATAATATGTACATCGGATCATTTGTAACTAAACCTTCACTTGGAAGATCTAAGAAAGCCATCATTTTTTCTTTGGATGTAAACAAACTCAAGGTAAATAAGGATTGAACATAATCCTTCACCTCACCTTTTATGTTCGTTACAACTGGCGCAACGTTGTATCCTGTTGATTTTGAGCCGTACAATTTGAGTTGAGCTGCAAGTATGTCTTTTTCCGCTGATAAATGTTGTTCGCTTGAAAAGGCTTCGATCATCTCTACCAATCCTGGGCGCATTTTTTCACGTGTTGCAGCATCTCCATTGGCATAAGCGGTCAATTGTTTCGCTAAAGAGCGAGAAATTGTTCCATAGGCTGATGTTCTTAAAAGTTGTTGCAAGTAATTATCGTGTCGAGACTTTTCATTGGTTAAACGATAGTAGTTGTTTATTGTGGAAATAACCGTTCCGTATTTCGCTTTATTTTCAGGTTTGTTGGCCCACTTGTCGAATTTAGCCTCTTGAGCAGCTTTTGCTTGTGCAGTTTGGAATTTAGTTAATGCATCTATCATCCCTTGTCTATTCTTCCAATAATTGGCAACACCTGCATATTTCGACGCATAAATCAGATTCACTGCCTCGTCTTTTTCCATGTATTTTTTCATTTCGTCCATTCCGGTTTTTGAACCTTCTACCCAAGCTGGATATGCGAACTTGACATTTTGTTCAATACCACCGGCTGGCATCCATCTGTTTGTACGGCCAGGATAACCTAAAATCATGGCGAAATCATTCTCTTTCACACCTCCAATGTTCACTTTTAAATGCTGTTTAGGTTGGAGTGGTAGGTTATCAGCTGAATACTCCGCTGGATTTCCATTTTTATCTCCATAAACCCTGAACATTGAAAAGTCACCAGTATGACGAGGCCATTCCCAGTTATCGGTATCTCCACCGAATTTCCCAATGCTTTCTGGAGGAGTTCCAACTAAGCGTACATCTTTAAAATCTTGATAAACAAAATAGTAAAATTCATTACCTTGGAAAAATGAACGAACGGATACCGTATACTTTCCGCCCTCGTTGTTTTCTTTTTCTATAAGTGCAATTTCTTGATTGATTGCTTTTTCGCGATCTAACTCAGACATTGACGCATTGACTTTGGATAAAATACGCTTAGAGACATCATCCATTCGAACGAAGAAACGAACGTAAAGACTTTTAGGCTTTAATTCTTCCTTTTTATTTCCGGCCCAATACCCATTTTTTAGGTAATTTGCTTCCGGTGTGGATAATTCTGCAATTGCATCGTAACCGCAATGGTGGTTTGTTAAGATCAATCCATCTTTTGAAATTAACTCTGCTGTACAACCCCCATTGAACTGGACAATAGCGTCTTTTAATGAATGGTTATTGATTGAATAAATTTCTTCAGCTGTGAGTTGAAGTCCCATTTTTTGCATATCACGCTGATTTAATCGTTCAATAAACATTAGGAACCACATCCCTTCATCAGCACGCACGATTGAACCGAGCATGAAGAAAAAGGCAAAAAAGGATAATACCAGTCTTTTCATTGTTATATTTTTTAATTGAAAATTGAAGGCCTAATTTACCAAACTTTAAGCGAATGAGAAGAACTAAGCCATAAATAATGTCATCGGAATATAATTTCATCCACAAATAACCAAGTGTCGTTTCCACTGCCGAGATGCCATTCAGGACATTTTCCGAAGTTTTTAGCAGAAATCCTTATCTTTTTAACTTCTGTCGGTTGATCTAATTTAATGGTGAATTCAGATGTACTTGGCGATGAAAATGATTGGTTTAGGGTATTAATGTCCATTTTACCAATGGATTCAAACAAACTTCCGTCTTTAGAAACTTCTATGATGAGTTCTGAAGGAAAAAATATCCACGATTTCGTATCCTGAATACAAGATAAACCTATTTCACTTACTTTTTTACCCTGTTCGAATTTAACAAGTGCGTTTAAATCTTGTGCCCAATAGCCTTGCCAGTCGCCAGTTCGAAATTCCTTGCCACCTCTTATGCCATCAATTAACGTTGTCTGACCACCTGCTGCATATTGATTGGCATAGATTGAGTTCAATTCGATTGAAATTGACTTGTCACGTTTTGTAAATTGATTTGAGATAACAGGACTATAATAAGTTGATGTAGAGCTGTTTTTCTTGACACGTGCAAATAGGGTTGTCGTTCGATCCAGTCGAATCGGTTTTTTGTACGCTATCCATTTGACGCTATCATAAGAGTACTGTATTTCATGAGTGTGTGACTTATCGTAACGCTTTGGAAAGTTTAAGGAAACAGTAAATTCTGAATCAAAAGTAGCTTCTGTTTGCTCGAAATAAGGGCACGGCACAAATGCTGACGGAACTGATTCGATTGTAGGAGTTGAAACGAACTTGTCCTTGCTCAAGGAAGGTGAATTCCCCATTCTAAACTCAATTGTTCCACCAGCGTTCAGTTCTTCAAATGTCAAGTAGTTACGGAAGATCTCTTGATTGTTTATCCAGACGGATTGCACATATTTATTTTCTTTAGAATTATTTAAGATATTAAACGTCAGGCTTTTACCATTCTCAAGTTTAATTGAAGCTTTGTCTATTAACGGTCTTCCAATATCGAAAATAGGCGAGCCTGGTGCAATTTGATAAATACCAAGTGCACTTAGTACATACCAAGACGACATCTGTCCACAATCTTCGTTTCCTGAAAGTCCATCCGGTTGAGGAGTGTACATTTCGTTCAATATTCGGTCAACTGTTGCTTGTGTTTTAAATGGTGAATTGGTGTAATTGTACAAATATGCCATGTGATGAGACGGTTCGTTCCCATGTGCATACTGACCAATTAGTCCAGTTATATCTACTTGGTGACGACCAGAAAGTTCACTTTTTGTTGAAAATAGGTTGTCTAACCAATTTTCCAATGAATCTTTTCCACCTAAGAGCTGCGTTAACACACCAACTGCATGAGGGGCGTATAATGAATACTGCCAGCTATTGGCTTCAGTATAGTTGAAATTAACTTCCGCAGGATCAAAAGGAGAAAACCATTGTCCGTTTCTTCTGGCACGCATAAAGGATGTTGAAGGATCAAAGGAATTGATGAAGTTCATGCTTCTTTTCATGTACTCGTCATGAATGGCCTGTTTGCCCGCTTTTTTTGCAAATTGAGCAATACAAAAGTCGTCGTAAGCGTATTCTAATGTTTTTGATACCGATTCTGGTTCCTCACTGCTCGCGATGAAACCGTTTTTTGCAAAAGACTGTTTCGCAAATTCGTTAAAATTCGATGTTTTAACCATTGCATCGAGGAATTTAGTGCTATCTATGTCCACAATACCTTTGGTATAGGCGTCAGCTATAACGGAAACACTGTGGTAACCAATCATACACTCGGTTTCATTTGCAGCCAATTCCCATACAGGTAAATCACCACCTTCGTTATATTGCCGTAAAAAGGTCTCTAAAAAGTCAGTTGTTCTTTTTTGCTGTACAATAGTAAAGAGTGGATGTGTTGCACGATAGGTGTCCCAAAGCGAAAAAACGGAATACTGAAGTTCTTTATCTGTTAGTTGATATATCTGCTGATCACGTCCCCTATATCGGCCATCTCTATCAGAAAATATATTTGGGCTTAAAAAACTGTGATATAATGCGGTGTAGAAGTTGATTAAAGTTGTTTTATTATTTGTTTCTATGGTTATTTTCCCAAGTTCATTATTCCAGTTTTTGGTTGTTTCGGCAAGAACCTTATTGAAATCCCAGTGGTTAATCTCTTCAGTTAAATTGGTGTATGCACCTTGTTGATCGACGGCAGAAATACCAATCTTAATTGTAACTTTCTGCACAGTGTCAGCAAATTCTAAAAGTGCCTTATGTTGATTGTCAGTTTCAATTAACGTATAGTTCATTATTGGAACAGATGTCTCCATGTGAAAATAAAGGTGTTGTTCTGTTGCCCATGCGTTTGAAATTCTGTATCCCTGAACTTGATTTGTGCCGATTTGCTTAGTTGCCGCTTTTATTACCTTGTCTCGATGATCCAAATCGATAAGGATAAATCGTTTTTCATTTGGGCTTACAAAACTGTATTCATGCATTCCAGCACGTGTGCTTGCCGTTAATCGAACATTTATTTTAGGATCTTCGAGAAAAACTTCATAATACCCGGGGGATGCTTTTTCGCTTTTGTGTGAAAATCGCGAACCGTATCCGTTTTTATCCAAGTATCCCGGTGTAGTTTTCGAATTTCCAGATTGAGGGACTAACAATACATCACAATAATCAGGAACGCCGGTTCCACTAAGATGTGTATGGCTAAATCCATAGATGATTGAATCGCTGTAATGATAACCAGCGCATCCGTCCCATCCATCGTGACGTGTATCCGGACTTAGTTGCATCATGCCAAATGGAGCAGAGGCACCGGGGTAGGTATGGCCATGACCACCTGTACCAATAAATGGATTTACATAAAGTGTTTTTGATCGAGAATTGTTTGTTGGATCTTTTGGAACTAACTCTAGTGGCCGCTTATTCTGGGCAGCTCTAACTGCATCTATACTGATGTTTTGAGCATATAGAATGGTTGAGAATATGAAGTAAGTTATGAGGGAAATTAGTTTCATTGTGGTGTATTCAAATTTGAAAAAAGGTGTGCTGCAGCGCCTAGAACAGCTGCGTTTTTATCATGAAGAGCAGAAATTCTTATGTCAATTTTGTTTTTGTAAATAACTAAGATCTCTTCTTCCATGAACTTTTTTACGATGGAAGGGAAGCTGCCATAATGTTGAGCATACCCTCCAAACAAAATATATGCTTTTGGGCTCGAAAAACAGGCGAAATCTGCCAAGGAACTTGCCAATGTTTGGGCAGTGAAAGTTACGATTTCACTAGCAAATAGATCGCCTTCATCTGCGGCTTCAAATACATCTTTAGCAGATGGATTGTCAATTGATAAAAGTGTTGAAAAGGATTTATTTGGCGAGTCTAATTCGGAAATACTCCGTACAACGCCCGTTGATGAACAATAAGTTTCAAGGCAACCTCTTCTGCCACATCCGCATGATCTGCCATTTGGAACAATCCGAATGTGGCCATATTCTCCCGCGAATCCATCGTGACCGTAAACAAGTTGGTTATTTATAATCACACCACTTCCAACACCTGTACCAAGCGTAATTGTAACAAAATCATTTATGTCCCGAGCATTTCCGAAAAGCATTTCACCTATTGCAGCGGCATTTGCATCATTTGTCATAAATGTTGGCAAATTAAACCGTTCAGAAAATAAGTGAGCAAGGGGAATTATTCCTTCCCAATTTAAGTTGGGTGCAAATTCGATATTTCCCGTAAAAAAATTTCCATTTGGCGCTCCAATTCCGATTCCAACAAGATCATTGGTGTAGGATAATGGCTTTAATACACTTGCAACTTTCTCTATAAAATCGGTTGGTGAATCAAAAGACTTAGTGGGAAAATCTTTCTCGAAAAGGACATTTCCTTCACGGTCAACAATTCCAAATTCGATAGATGTGCCACCAATATCTATGCCTAGAGCGAGCTCTTTTTTCATTTAATTTTCTTTAATTTCCCACTCTGCATAAAATTGATCTAGAAACGAGGTCATGAAATGGTGACGCTGTTCACCAATTTCACGCGCAGTAACTGTATGCAATCGATCTTTTAAAAGTAGTAATTTCTCGTAAAAATGATTTACTGTGTGACTTTTCGAGTTGGCATATTCTTCAAATGAAGCATGAGCTTTAGGACTTAGTTCAGGTTCATAAATCGGGCGATTTCTATTTCCTCCGAAGGCAAAAGCACGCGCGATACCAATTGCTCCAATAGCGTCAAGTCGATCTGCATCCTGAACAATTTTAGCTTCCAAGCACGTGGTGGAATCGGCTACTAAGGCACCTTTAAAACTTATTTGATCTACAATTTCTCCAACACGTTTAGCTAATTCTTCTTCCCCAGAATTTTCAAGAATTATTTTTGAAGCAACGGTTCCGTTAATATCGAGGTTTCCACCATTGAATTTGTGGTCAGAAATGTCATGAAGTAAAGCTGATAGATGGACAAGCTCTTTGTTTCCACCTTCTTTTTCTTGAAGGTAAAGTGCCATGTCAGTTACTCGACGAATGTGGTGCCAATCGTGACCTGTGGCATC